>NZ_JAWSTH010000004.1:0-141631 GCF_033542075.1 Conexibacter stalactiti | reverse complement strand
GTCGGCCGCGCAGAGCGACGCCGCCGCCTGCCCCGCCGCCACCGCGATGCCGGCGGCGGCCGTCTCCGCCGCGCGCTCCGAGCAGGCGCTGCTGTGCCTGCTCAACCGCGAGCGGGCCCGTGCCGGCGCGCGCCCGCTGCGCGCCAACCGCTGCCTCGCACGCGCCGCCGCGGACCACGCGCGCGACATGGTCCGGCGGCGCTACTTCGAGCACAGCTCGCCCGACGGTCGCAGCTTCTCCGACCGGATCCTCGCGACCGGCTACGCGCCGCCGTCGGCGCGCTGGACGGTCGGCGAGAACCTCGCCTGGGGCGTCGCGCCGGCCGGCGATGCCGCCTGGGTCGTGAACGCCTGGATGAACAGCAGCGGCCACCGCGAGAACGTGCTGCGGGCGGGGTTCCGCGACGTCGGCCTCGCCGCCGTCGAGGGCGCGCCGGCCGGCGGCGACGGCGCGCGCGCCACCTGGGCGGCCGAGTTCGGCGTGCAGAGCGGCGGGCGCGGACGCTGCGGCTGAGAGCAAGCGCCGTTGCAGCCGGACCTCCGAGCGGCGGCCGCGCAGCCGGGTCGCCATACTAGGTCGGGTGACCCCCGCCAGACCGACGGCGGAAGCATCCGACGCACGGCTCGCCGAGGCGCTGGCTCCGCTGCGTGCCGATCCGGCCCGCACGGCGATCCTGCTCGACATCGACGGGACGCTCGCGCCGATCGTCCGCTACGCCGACGACGCGCACGTGCCCGAGACGACGCGCTCGCTGCTGATCGAGATCGCGCGCCGCTACGGCTACGTCGCGTGCGTCAGCGGGCGCCGCTCCTCCGACGCGCGCCGGATCGTCTCGATCGGGACGATCTCCTACATCGGCAGCCACGGCACCGAGCTGCTGAGAGCGGGCGGGATCGAGCCGGTGCTCGACCCGGCCGTGCGCGACTGGGGCCGGCGGATCCAGGCGTTCGGACGCGACGCCGACAACGCCGAGCTGCGGCGGCTGCGGGTGCGGATCGAGGACAAGGGCTCGATCGTCGCCTTCCACTGGCGCGGCGCGCCCGACGAGGAGGCCGCGCGCGCGGCGATCGACACGATCGCCGGCCGCGCCGAGCAGAGCGGTCTGCGCACCCACTGGGGCCGCAAGGTGCTGGAGGTCCGGCCGCCGGTGCGGATGGACAAGGGCGCCGGGATCTTGAGCTTCCTCGAGCACGCCGAGCTGGACGCGGCGCTGTACGTCGGCGACGACGTGACCGACCTCGACGCCTTCCGCGCGCTCGGCGAGATGCTCGCCGAGGGTCGCGTGCGCCACGCGCTGCGCGTCTGCGTCGCCTCCGAGGAGGGGCCGAGCGAGCTGGCCGAGGAGGCCGACCTCGTCGTCGACGGCACCGACGGCGTGCGTCATCTGCTCGAACGGCTGCTCGCCGACGATCCCGCCACCTGAGCGAGGCAGGCGAGGGCGATGCGCTTCACGGACTTCCTCAAGGCGACCGTGATGACGAGCGCGGCCGCGGCGACCGTGCTCGCGGCGCTGACCGCCTTTGCCGCCAGCCGCGCCGACGATCCGCTGCTGGTGCCGTTCGCGGCCGGCTGGTGGATCCTCGCGGCCAGCGTCGGCGTCGTGCTCGGCAGACGCGCCGAGACCTCGCCGCCGATCGCGCGGCTGCTGGCCGACGCGAGATCGTCGCAGTCGCTGCCGGAGGTGAGCCCCGCGCGGGTGCTCGTCAACCGCCTGTGGCCGCTGCTGGCATGCACGGTCGCGGCCGGCGTGCTCGCCCTCTTCCTCCCGCAGGTCGCGGCGATCGCGGCCGGCTTCGCGATCATCTGGGCGCTCTCGTGGCGTCAGCAGGACGCCGCGGTGACGGCGATCGAGGGACGCGACGGCGTCCGCTACTACGTCGAGCGGACCTCGCCGTTCAGAGCGATCCAGCTGATCCGCACCCCGGGCTTCCGCTCGAACGAGGTGTGGGAGATGGAGGAGTCGGCGACCAGTTGAGCGCCGACGTCCTCCTCGTCTCGCTCGGCACGACCGCCGGCTGGCGCGGCGCCGACGAGCAGCTCGCCGCCGCGATCGCGCGCGCCGGCGCGCGTGTCGAGGTCGCCGCCGCCGGCCCGGTCCCGCGCGTGCGCACCTTCGCGCTGACCGACCTCGTGCAGGCGCGCGCCTGCCGCGCCGCGGCGCTGCGCGGAATCGCCGCGCACGACCCGCACGGTGTGATCTACAGCTCCGCGACCGCGGCGCTGCTGGCGCCGCGGCCGGGCGCGATCTGGTTCGACTCGCCGGCGCTCGACAACCGCCCCGGCCGGCACGGGATCTGGCAGCGGCAGGTCGAGCCGCGGCGGATGGCGGCCGCGAAGCTGCTGCTGCCGATGAGCGCGGGCAGCCTGTCGCCGCTGCCGGCGCGCGTGCGCGCGGCCACGCCCGCGGTCGTGCTGCCGGTGCCGGTCGAGCCGACGCGACCGGCCGACGCCGACGCGGCCCCGCCCGGCACGACGCCCGCACCGGCCGACGCGGCGGCCGCGCCCGCCCGCGATGTCGCCGCGCTCGCCTACGCCGCCGATCCCGTCAAGAAGGGGCTCGACCGCATCCTCGCCGCGTGGGCGACGGTGCGGCGGCCGGGCGAGACGCTGCTGATCGCCGGCCAGAGCGGTCCGCTCGGCGACGGCGCGGAGGGGACCGGGCTGCTGGCGCCGGCCGAGTACCGCGCGCTGCTGCGGCGCGCGCGCGTCTTCGTCGCCGCGCCGCTGCGCGAGGACCACGGGATCGCCCAGCTGGAGGCGCTCGCCGACGGCTGCCGGCTGGTGACGACGCCTGCCGCGGGCGCCTATCCGGCGCTGGAGCTGGCCCGCGCGCTCGAGCCGCGCTACGTCAGCGAAGAGCTCGGCAGCGCGCTCCGCGCCGCGCTCGACGACGCGCAATCGGCTGGCGACGACGCCTACGCCGTCCGCGCCGCCGAGCTGCTCGCCCCCTACCGCCGCGCCAGCTTCGACGCGGCGGTACGGGAGCGGGTGCTGCCGCTGCTGCTCGGCGGCTAGCGCACGCGCACGGGCAGCGAGCTGCCCGCGACCTTCAGCGTGTAGCTGCCGCGCGCGATTCTGCGCGTCGCCTTGAGGTTGCCGACGCGGCCCTTCGCGTAGGTGCGGCCGTTGCGCACCAGCGACGCCTTCGCCGTCTTCTTCACGGCCGCCTTCTTGACCGAGCTTCTCGACGTGTAGGTCACGACGCAGGTCACTCTCGTCCCGCCTCTGACGGTGCAGGTGACGAGCGCGTCGCGGCCCTTCTCGCCGGTCGCGCCCTTCGCGCCGGTCGCGCCGGCGTCGCCCTTGGCGCCCGGCGCGCCGGCAACGCCGGCCGGGCCGGTCGCGCCGTCGCTGCCGGCCGGGCCGGCGGGACCGTCGGCACCGACCGGGCCGACCGGCCCGTCGACGCCCGTCGGACCCTGCGCGCCGTCTCTGCCGGCCGCGCCGTCGGCGCCGTCTGAGCCGGGCGTGCCCGGCTCACCCGGGGCGCCGGGCTCGCCCGGGGTCCCCTGGTCGCCTCTGTCGCCCTTCGGCAGACCGGTGCTGGTCGCGCTGACCGTCACCGTGTGGCGCACCTCGGCCGTGTTGGCGGCGAAGACGAAGCGGGCCGTCGAGGTCGCGTCGGCGCGCTGCGGCGCGAACCGCACCAGCAGCGTGCAGGCATCTCCCGGCGCGACCGTCACGTCCGTGCAGGAGTCGGCCGCGACGACGAAGTCGCCGACCGGGCCCTCGACCGTCTCGATCCGCTTCAGCGACAGCTCCAGCGGCTCGTCGCCGGTGTTGGCGACGCGCAGCTCCTGCGCCGGGCCGAACGTCGTCGCCGGCTGCGGCGCGAACGTCGGCGCGGTGATCCACGCCTTCGGGCCGGGCGCCGTCGAGGCGACGACGTTGACCGTCTTCTGCGCGCTGATCGGCGCGAGGTCGTCGCCGGTTCTCATCGAATCGGCCTCGGCGACGACCGCCACCTGGCCGCTCTTCAGCGCCGTCAGCGCGCCCGTCGCCGGGTCCAGCAGCGCGACCTTGCCGGCCTCGCGCGCGGCCTCGACCGCCTCCTCGCCGCTGCCGATCGCCAGCTCGGCCGAGCCGCTCCAGCGGATCGACGCCGGGTAGCGCAGCGGCACCCGCCGCGTCCCGGTGGAGACGCCGGAGGGCTGCACCAGCTCGCCGCCGAGCGGCGCGCTCGCGCCGACTTCCAGCTCGGCCGGCGCGTCGAGGTCGATCTGCTGCGCGAACGGGCGCACGTCGATGTTGAGCCAGTCGCCGTCGGCCGTCTCGGCACCGTCGACGCTCCAGCGCATCCAGCCGGTCATGCCGCCGCGGTCGGGCGTGCCGTACGGCGACTTGCCCGACGACGGGAGCACGACGTACGGGACGCCCTCGATCCGGTCGACGTTGACGATCTGCGCGTGCGAGCCGGCCATCGCGACGCCCTTGCCGCCGCTCTCGTCACGGAAGTCGGACAGCAGCCGCTCGATCAGCGCGACCTCCTTGCGGTCGCCGAGCTGGCTGGCGTCGCCGGGGTCGGGGTCGTTGGTCGGGTGGTGGGCGAAGACGAGCACGTTGTTGATCGCGTCGTCGGCCGCCGCGTCGTCCAGCGCCGCCTGCAGCAGCGGCAGCTGGTCGTAGTCGGAGCCGCGCAGCGAGCCGCGCGTCGAGTTCAGCAGCACGACGCGCGTGCCCTTGTGGTCGAAGGTCCCGTACGGTCTGCCGAACTGGGACTTCCAGGCGTTGAGGTTGTCGGTGCCGTACGACTCGTGGTTGCCCGGCACGTAGTAGCAGGGGACGGTGTTCGCGGTCGGCGCCGGCGCCGGCGTGCCGGCCTCGACGAGGTTGCAGCCGGCCTCCGTCAGGACTCTTCTCGCCAGTTCGACGTCGGCCTGGTAGCCGGTGTCGACGATGTCGCCGTTGAGGACGACGAAGTCCGGTCTCTGCGCGCGGATCCGCTTCATCGCGGCGGCGGTGACCGGCACCAGCTCCTGGTTGGCGGCGGTGAACTGGATGTCGGAGAGCGTCGCGAACTCGAAGCGCTCGCCGCCGGCCGCCGGCAGTCTGCCGTCGGCGTCGATCAGGCGGTCGGCCTGCAGCGGCGGCTCGGCCGGCGTCTCGATCTCGCTCGGCACGTCGACCTGGAGGTCGTCGATCACGAGCGAGCCCCTGTACTGTCTCGCGGCCGCCGTCTCGATGAAGCGGACGTTGTCGAGCCGCACCGGGTAGACGACGCCGCTGCTCGGCAGCGACGCGGTCACCTTCACCCAGCCCGCTCTCGTGAGGTAGTCGCCGCGCAGGTCGAGCACTCTGCCCGCGGCGCTGGAGGAGTCGCGCAGCGACAGCGTCGGCCACTGGCCGTTGCCGTCGCTCTTGACCCACACCGAGACGCGCAGCGGCTGGCCCGGCAGCGGGATCTGCGTCAGCGCGCGGGCGCCGGCGCTGCGGGTCGCGGTCGCGGCGGTGAAGTCGTAGTCGACTCTGAGGCCGTTGCCGGTGTGACCGCCGGGCACGATCGAGATCGCGCCGCTCGGCGAGCGATCGTGGCGGAAGGTCCAGTTGGCGGCCGAGTCGAACTCGTCGAGCGTGATCGTGTCGAAGCCGACCGTGATCGGCACCGTCACCTGCTGACCGCCGACCGAGATCGTCAGGATCGTCGCGCCGTTGGCCTTCGGCGTGATCTTCAGGCCGGTGCCCGACGGCTGGATCGAGACGATCGCGTCGTCGTAGTCGAGCTCGGCGTCGATCGGGTCGATCGCGGCGGCGAATCCCTCGCCATCGCGGCCGGTCAGGTTGAGCACGGTCGCGCTGCTGCTCGTGTCGGTGAACGAGAGGCGGCGGCGCGAGGGCTCGACCTCGGCCAGCTCGCCGAGCACTCTGACGGCGAGCGACGCCTGGACCGTGTCGGTCGTGGCGCGCACGCGGATGTGGCCGAAGACGTTCTCGGGCGCGTGCAGCAGGCCGCCAGGGACGGCGCCCTCGTTGGCGCTCCAGCGGACCTCGCCGCGCGGCAGCGCGACCGGGCCGCCGTTCTCGTCGACGGCCTTGGCGCCGAGCGTGCGGTGCAGGCCCGGGAAGACGCGCGCCTGCTCGCCCGAGGGCGAGACGACCAGCTCGTCGGCGACGCCGCTGCCAGGCGCGAGGAAGAGGCCGATGCCGTTCGGCGTCGCGCGCTCGCTGCCGTCCGACGGCGTGTTGCGCACGGTCGGCGCGGCGGCGCCGAGCGGACGCGCGATCAGCGTGCTGGAGCCGCCGCCGTCGAGGTTGATCGCGTCGTCGGCGCCGACCGACTTCATCAGCTCGCCCATCTCGGCCAGTCTCGGGCCGAGCACCGCGGTCTGGCGGCCGTCGGCGACCGCGAGGTACATCGTGCGGCGATCCTCGGAGAAGCCGACCGCCGTGCGCGGCGCGGTCGACTGGTCGCCCTGCGGCTGCACGACCCCGTCATTGAGGAGCGGGTGAGCGGCGCCGATCGCGAAGGCGAGGTCGTCGACGCCGTCGCCGTTCAGTCTGTACTGGAAGTCGACGGCGTCGCCGACTCTCAGCGTGCGGATCGCGGCGGCGCCGGCCTCGCGGCCGACGAGCGCGATCGTGTTGGCCGGCAGCGTCCCCTCGCCGGCGCCGGCCGGGTCGACCGAGACGACGACGCCGTCGGTGACGATCGCCTCCGCGCGGTCGCTGCTGCTGCCGGTCGCCAGGGCGCGCGAGTAGGCGCCCCAGTTCGAGGTGAACGCGGCGATCGTGCCGTTGCCGGCGCCGAGCGCGTCGAAGGAGCGGACCTGCTGCCTGACGTCGCCCGGGAAGGTCGCGGTCGCCTCCAGCGCCAGCGACGTGAGCGAGCCGAGACGGTCGTTCGTGACGCCGACGACGGTCTCCGGACTGCCCGACTTGACGACTCTGCCGCTTCTGATCGCCGGCCGCAGCGCGGCGCCGGAGTTGCCGATGTCGAAGAAGTCGCCGTTGACGCCGGCGATCGCGCCGGACGATCTGGCCATGCTGGTGAGCGGCGCGGCCTGGCCGACGTGCTCGGCCATCAGCAGGTCGGTCGTGACCGCCTCCTCGGCGAGGTCGACGGTCAGGATCTGGGCGTCGGTCCAGCCGCTGGGGCTGAGCGTCTCGAGGTGGCGCAGCTCGATGCCGGGGCCGATCGGCTCGCTCTTGTCGGTCAGCGTGAGCGGGTCGGCGGCGGCGGCCGCGCCGGGCGCTGCCAGCGCGACGACGGCGCCGGCGGCGAGCGCCGCGCGCAGCCGGCGGCGCACCGACGGCAGGGGGATGGGATTCACGGAAGGTCTCCTGAACGGGGGCGGACGGGGTGCGGCCGGCCGCGCGAGGAGCGCGACCGGCCGCGGTGCGTTGCGTCTGCTGCTGCCTGCCTGCTAGCGGACCGTCACCGCCAGCCGCTGGGCGGCTTTGCCGCTGCCGACGCGCAGCGTGTAGCTGCCGCGCGTGACTCTGCGGGTCGCCTTCAGGCTGCTGACGCGGCCCTTGGCGTAGGTGCGGCCGTTGCGGACGAGGCTCGCCTTGCTGGTCGCGCGGACCTTGGCGTTCTTCGCCGAGCTTCTGCTCGCGTACGTGACCTTGCACGTCACTCTGGCGTTTCTGACCGTGCAGGTGACGAGCGCGTCGCGGCCCGGGGCGCCCTTGTCGCCCTTCGCGCCGGTCGCGCCGGTGTCGCCCTTGTCGCCCTTGGCGCCGGCCGTGCCGGCGGGGCCGGTCGCGCCGTCGTTGCCGGCCGGGCCGACGGGACCGATCCCGCCGACCGGGCCCTGCGGGCCGGGCGCGCCCGACTCGCCCTGCGGGCCGTCTCTGCCGTCGGCGCCGGCGGCGCCGTCTCTGCCGTCGCTGCCGGGCTGGCCGGCCGGGCCGTCCTCACCGGGCTGACCCTGCTCGCCCTGGTCGCCCTTCGGGCCTCTCGGGAGGCCGGTCGAGGCGGCCGAGATCGTCACCGTGTGACGCTGCTCGGCGGTGTTGGCGCGGAAGACGAGCTTGGCGCTCGAGGTCGCGTTCTCACGCTGCGGCGCGAACCGCACCAGCACCTCGCACGAGGCGCCGGGCGCGATCGTGACGTCGTCGCAGGCGTCAGAGACGACGACGAAGTCGCCTTGCGGGCCGTCGACGGCGACGAGCTTGTCGAAGCGCAGCTCCAGCGGCTCGTCACCGGTGTTGGCGACCGTCACGGCCTGCGCGGCGCCGATCGTGGTCGCGGCCTGGTCGGGGAAGACCGGCGCGGAGAGCCACGCCTTCGGGCCCGGCGCCGTCGAGGCGACGACCGCGACCGTCTTGGTGGTTCTGATCGGCGACATGTCGTCGCCCGCTCTCATCGAGTCGGCCTCGACGGTGACGTCGACCGTGCCGTCGGTCAGCGCCGTCAGCTCGCCCGTGGCGGGATCGAGGATCGCCGTCTTGCCGTCCTCGCGGGCGGCCTCGACGGCGTCGTCGCCGCTGCCGATCGCGAGCTGCTCGCTGCCGGACCAGCGCAGCGACAGCGGGTAGCGCAGCGGCACCGTGCGGGAGCCGGTGGAGACGCCCGTCGGCTGCACGAGCGTGCCGCCGAGCGGCGCGCTGGTGCCGACCTCGAGCTGCTCCGGCACCTGCAGGTCGATCGTCTGCGCGAACGGGTGGACGTCCAGCTCGAGCCACTGCTCGGCCGCGTTGGCGTCGCTGTCGACGCCCCAGCGGACCCAGCCGGTGATGCCGCCGCGATCGGGCGTGCCGTACGGCGCCTTGCCCGAGGACGGCAGCACGACGTAGGGGACGCCCTCCTCGCGGTGGACGTTCATGATCTGCGCGTGCGAGCCGACCATGGCGACGCCCTTGCCGCTGTCGTCACGGAAGTCCGACAGCAGTCTCTTGATCAGCTGCACCTCGACGCGGTCGCCGAGCTGGCTCGACTTCGTCTCGGCCGGGTCGTCGACCGGGTGATGGGCGAAGACCATCACGTTGTCGATCGCCTCGTCCTGCGCGGCCTCTTCGAGCGCCGACTGCAGCATCGGCAGCTGCTCGAAGTCCGAGCCGCGGAAGGAGCCGAGCGAGCTGTTGAGCGTGATGAAGCGGGTGCCCTTGTGGTCGGTGTAGCCGTACGGTCTGCCGAACTCGGCCTCGAACGCGTCGAGCGTGCCCTGGCCGCCGGGGATGTACGACTCGTGGTTGCCGGGCACGTAGAGGCAGGGGATGCTGTACGCGGTCTTCTCCGGCAGCGTCGCGCTGCCCAGCTCGACCAGCTCGCAGCCGCCGGCCTCCAGCGTCGTGCGCGCGAGGTCGATGTCCGATCTCTCGCCGAGGTCGACGATGTCGCCGTTGAGCACGACGAGGTCGGCGTCGGTCGCGCGGATCCGCTTCAGCGCCTGGATCGCGACCGGCACCATCTCGGTGTTGACGTGCGTGAACTGGACGTCGGAGAGCGTCGCGAAGGTGAACTCCTGCTCGCCGTCCTGCAGCGAGCCGTCGGCCGAGATCAGCGCGTCGGAGCGCAGCGGCTCCTGCTCGGGCAGCTCGACCTCGCTCGGCACGTCGGCCGAGACCTCGCCGACGACGATCGAGCCGGCTCTCTGCAGCGCGACGTTCGTCTCGATCGCCTGGAAGGTGTCGAACCAGATCGGGAATCTCGTGTCGGCCGGCATGGTGAAGACCACGTCGTTCCAGCCCGGCACGAGCGGGGCGCCGTAGAGGTTCTTGTAGGTGCCGTCGACCTGTCTGAAGGCGCCGTAGGTGAGCGTCACTCTCTCCGTCGACTTCACTCTCACGTGCACGCGCAGCGGCGCGCCCGGGAGCTGGAACTGGCCGGTCGTGCCGACCGAGGTGATGCCGATGTTGCGGCCGGCGCTGTAGTCGACTCTGACGCCCTCGGCGGTGTCGGTCAGCGTCCGCGCGATCGCGGCCGTGCCGGTCCACTGCCACAGTCTGCTGGCGATCGGGTTGCGCGTCAGCAGGTAGTCATCGACGTGCGTCTGGACGCCGACGGTGACCGGCAGCTTGATCTGCTGGTCACCGGCCCAGACGTTGAGGATCGTGCCGCCGGCGGTCAGCGGCGTGATCTTCAGGCTGTTGCCCGACGGCGTGATCTTGACGACCGAGTCGTCGTAGTCGAGCTCGAGGTCCTGCGGCTCGACCGGGGCGGTGAAGCCCTCGGCGTCGCGGCCGGTGACTCTGACGATCGTCGCGCGGTCGGCGCCGCTGTCGGCGAACGAGAGCCGCTGCGTCGACAGCTCCAGCGCGTGCAGCTCGCCGAGCACTCTGACGGCGACGTCGGCCTGCGCCGTGTCGGTCGCCGCGCGCACGCGGATGTGACCGAAGACGTTGTCGGGGGCCTTCAGCAGCCCGCCGTCGACCGTGCCCTCGTTGGCGCTCCAGCGGATGTCGCCGCGGGCGACCGAGACCGGCGTCTGGTGGTCGTCGACCGCCTTGGCGCGCAGCGTGCGGTGGAGGCCGGGGAAGACCCGCGCCTCGTCGCCGTCGGGCGACAGCAGCAGCTGCTCGACGAGCCCGTTGCCGGGCGCGACGAAGATGCCGACGCCGTTGGGATCGCGCCGCTCGTTGCCGTCGGAGGGGCTGTTGCGGACCTTGACTCTGGCGTCGCCGAGCGGGCGCGCGACCATCGTGGTCGAGCCGCCGCCGTCGAGGTTGATCGCCGTCTCGGCGCCCTCGGCGTCGAGCATCTCGGCCATCTTCTGCGTCGTGGCGCCGAGCACCGGCGCCTGGCGGCCGTCGGCCGTCAGCAGCAGCACCGTTCTGCCGCCGTCGGCGAAGCCGATCGCGGTGCGCGGGTGGATCGTCTGGTCGAGGTTCGGCAGCACGGCGCCGTCGCGGATCAGCACCTCGTTGCCGCCGACCGCGAACTGCAGCTGCTTGGAGACCTCGTCGGCGAGGCCGTAGGCGAGCGTCACGTCGTCGCCGGGGACGAGCGCGCGGATCGCGTCGGCTGCCGCGTCGCGACCGACGAGGTAGAAGCCGTCGGCGGGGATCTCGCCGGCGCCGAGCGCAGTCGCGTTGACGGAGACGACTCTGCCGTTCTGGACGAGCGCCTCGGCGACGTTGGTGACGCCGCTGAAGCCGCGCGCGCGGCTGTAGGTGCCCCACTTCGAGGTGTAGGCGGCGTAGCTGCCGGCGGGGATGCCGCCGGCGGTGTTGAGCGCCGCGACGGGCACCTCGGCGCCCTTGACCGTCGCCTTCGCGTCGAGCGCGGTGTTGACGATCCCGCCGATGCCGGCTCTGGTGACGCCGACGGCGGGCGACGTGAGGCCGAAGTTGGCGCTCTTCAGCAGCTCGCCGCCTCTGACGGCGATGTTCTGCGGCGCGCCCGAGTTGTCGATGTCGAAGAAGTCGCCGTTGACGCCGGCGACGGCGCCGGCTCTGTCGGCCTTGCCGGAGATCGCGCCGGTCTCGGTGACCGTCGCGCCCGACAGCAGGTCGGAGGAGACGACGTCCGACAGTCTCGCCGTCAGCAGCTGGTAGTCGTACCAGCCGCCGGGCTCGAGCGTCTTGAGATGGCGGAGGGTGATGCCGGGACCGACAGCTTCAGTCGTGTCGGTCAGCGTCAGCGAATCGGCTGCCGTGGCCGCGGTCGGGACCACGCCGGCCGCCAGCGCGACACCGGCCAGCAGCACGGGCAGGCGTCCACGACGCCGCGCACGCGGCGAAAAGGAGGTCAATTGAGTCCTTCGGGAGTGAGGGGACGTGACGGTGACCGCGTCGTGCGGTCACCGTGACTGTCCCGTCGATCACGCGATGACTCGTGACCGCCGCGTCATGAAACTGTGAGAAAGCTGTGAACGGCCCTAAAGGGCGGTTTCACTGCGGAGTGGAGCGCTTCAACGCGCTCGCGGCGGAGATCGCCGCGAAGCCGAAGAAGAGGAAGTCGATCCCGACCAGGAGACCGATCGCCCAGTCCGAGGACTCCGGCAGCTCGGCGCCGATCAGGATCGCCAGCAGCAGCGTGACGACGCCGTTGAAGGCGGTCAGGCCGGCGCCCGGCAGGCCGCGCTCGGAGATCGCGACGCCGATCCGCATCACGCCGGCGAGCGCGAAGTAGAGCACCAGCAGGACGGTCAGCGTGTAGGTGCCTCTCAGCGGCGCGAGGAGCAGCGCGATGCCGGCGGCGAGCGTGATCAGCGCGACCAGCGCGCGCAGCACGAGGCGGCCGACGTCGCGCACCGCGAAGGCGTCGACGAACAGGAAGACCGCGCCGAAGACGAGCATCCAGCCGATGAAGATCGCGACGCCGACGGAGGCCAGTGCCGGCACGATGATCGCGATCGAGCCGCCGATCAGCGCGAGCACGCCGGCGACCATCAGCCACCGTTGGCTCTTTCTCAGTGCGTCGAGCAGGTCGTTCTGCATGCGGCGGGCCCCTCCGGTTCGTGGAGCGCCACCCTAGCCGCCCGCACGGACGCGCTTGCGCAGCGGTGCGAACTCCTTCCAGGAGCGCGTGTTGGCCACCTGCGCGGCGGTCAGCCAGGCGCGCCGCGCGGTCGCGATCCCGTAGCGGCGGCTGGACGCGAGCGTGCGCGTGCGGTGGGCGTCGCTGTCGACGAGGATCAGCACGCCGGCCTGCGCCGCCGCGCGCGCGTGCACGTCGTTGAGGTCGCGCCGGTCGGGCGCGCCGTTGATCTCCAGCATCGTGCCGGTCCGCGCCGCCGCCTCGATCACGCGCGTGACGTCGAGCGCGTACGGCGGGCGGGCCTCGATCTTGCGGCCGGTCAGGTGGCCGATCGCGTCGACGGAGGGATGGTCGATCGCCGCGATCACGCGCTCCGTCATCGCAGCCTCGCCGAGCGAGAACGACGAGTGGACGCTGGCGATCACCCAGTCCAGCCGCGCGAGCAGCTCGTCCGGGTAGTCGAGCGAGCCGTCGGGGAGGATGTTGACCTCGCTGCCAGCCAGCAGCTCGATCCCGGGGAAGGCGGCGTTGGCGGCGTGGATCCGCTCGATCTGCGCCTCCAGCTGCTGCGGCGAGACGTCGTCGCCGAAGCCGTGCGAGGCCGAGTGGTCGGTGATCGCGAGGTACTCGTAGCCGAGCGCCTGCGCCGCCTCCGCCATCTGCTCGATCTCGTTCTTGCCGTCGGAGGCGGTCGTGTGGCTGTGGAGGTCGCCCTTGACGTCGGCCTCGGTGATCAGCTCCGGCAGCCCGCTGCCGCCGTCGAGCCGCGCCGCCTGCAGCTCGCCGCGGTTCTCGCGCAGCTCCGGCTCGATGTACGCGTAGCCGAGCTTGGCGTAGACCTCCTGCTCGGTCGCGCAGCGCAGCGTCTCGCCGCTGGCGTCGTCGAGGATCCCGTACTCGGAGACGTGCAGGCCGGCCTTCACGGCCGCCTCGCGCAGCGCGACGTTGTGCTCCTTGGAGCCGGTGAAGTGCTGCAGCACGTTGCCGAACTGGTCGGGCGCGACGACCTTCAGGTCGACGCCCATGCCGCTGTGGGTGCGCACGCGCGCGCCGTTGTCGCCGAGGCCGGCGGTCGACTCGACGAGGTCGGAGGCGGCGAGCGCCTCGGCCAACGCGCGCGGGTCGTCGGCGGTGGCGATGATGTCGAGGTCCTTGACCGACTCGCCCCAGCGGCGCGCCGAGCCGGCCAGCTCGACCTGGTGGGAGGTCGGGTGCGCGCGCAGCAGCTCCAGCAGCGGCTCGGCGATCGCGAGCGCGCGGTCGAGCACGAAGCGGCCGGAGCCGTTGCCGCCGCGCGCCTCGGCGTCGGCGGTCGCGCGCGCGATCGCGGCGAGGAAGTTCTCCTCCGCTCTGGCGCCGAACCCTCTCAGGTCGCGGATCCGCTGCTGTCTGGCGGCGGTCTCGAGCGCCTCCAGCGAGTCGATCCCCAGCTCCTCGTAGAGGCGGCGGGCGCGCTTGGGCCCGAGGCCGGGCAGGCGCGTCATCTCCAGCAGGCCGGCGGGGAACTTCGCCCGCAGTCTCTCGGCCTGCGGGATCGCGCCGGTCTCGACGAGCGCGACGAGCTTCGTCTCCAGCGTCGCGCCGATGCCGGGCAGCTCGGTGACGCGGCCCTCGCGCGTCAGCTGGGCGACCGAGACGGAGGCGTCGCGTGTGACTTTGGCGGCGTTGCGGTAGGCGACGACACGATGGATGATCGCGCCGTCGAGCTCGTAGAGGTCGCCCAGCTCGTCGAAGGCAGCCGCGATCTCGCTGTTGGTGGGGTCGGCCATCCGCAGAACCTAGCTCGCCGACGCGCCTTCGTGCACGCGCGCGACGCGCGCCGTCTCCCCGTCGTGCGCACGCGCGGCCTCGCACGACGTGCGCGCGCGAGCGCGGCGTGCGATGCTGGGCCCACGGGCTCCCTTCACGGGGGCACTATACTTTGTGAAGTAAGCCGATTCCCGCAAGGAGCCCCTCTCATGGCAGGCACCATCACCGAGGTCAACGACAACAACTTCCAGGCCGAGGTCATCGAGTCCGACGTCCCCGTTCTCGTCGACTTCTGGGCGCCCTGGTGCGGTCCATGCCGCATGGTCGCTCCGGTGCTGGAGGAGATCGCCGGTGAGCGGGGCGACGCGCTGAAGATCGTCAAGCTGAACGTCGACGACAACCAGCAGACGGCGATGAGCTACGAGGTCCTCTCGATCCCGACGCTGATCCTGTTCAAGAACGGCGCGATCGCGAAGAAGGTCGTCGGCGCCTACCCGAAGCGCAAGCTGGAAGCCGAGCTGGAGCCGGCGCTCGCCTAGCGAGCCGCCCGCACCACCACGCGGACGATGGGCGGCGCCTGCCGCCGCCCATAGCGTGGGCGGGCGATGTCGCACCGGCCCGCCCACGCCCCGGCCGACCTCCGCGTCTGGCTCGTCCCCGTCGACGCCGCCACCTGCGCCCGCTTCGCCCCGCTGCTCTCCACCGCTGAGCGCGGCCGCGCGGCGCGCTTCCGTGACCCCGCCGACGGCGCCCGCTTCACCGTCGGCCGCGGCGCGCTGCGCCTGCTGCTCGGCCGCTGCCTCGGCATCGCGCCGCCCGCCGTCGAGCTGACGCGCGCCGCCCACGGCCGCCCCGCGCTCGCCGGCGGCGCGCTCGACTTCAACGTCGCCCACGCCCACCGGCTGGTCGCGTGCGCCGTCTCGCGCACGCGGCGGGTCGGCATCGACCTCGAGTGGATCCGCGTGCTGCGCGAGCAGCACGCCGTCACGGCGCTCGCCTGCGACGAACGCGAGCGCGCATGGCTCGACGGCCTGCCGCCGCGGGGCCGGCGGCAGGCCCTGTTCGAGCTGTGGACGGCGAAGGAGGCCTGCCTGAAGGCGATCGGCTGCGGCCTGCTGGAGGAGCCGGCCGCGGTCGCCGTCGCGCTCGACCCGGCGCGGCCCGAGCTGCCGGAGCACGGCGCCGCGTCGTTCGCCGGCGCACCCTTCGCGCTGCGGCGGCTGCCCTGCCCGCCCGGCTATCGGCTGACGCTGGCGACGCAGCCGGGCGGCCCGGCGGCCGAGCGCGAACAGCGCATGCAGCGCGAGCGAGTCACTCCGCGACGTGCCGCCGCAGCCGCTCCAGCCGGCGATCCCACTGGCCGCCGACCTCGGTCATCCAGCGCACGGCCTGCTCCAGCGGGTCGGGCGTGAGGCGGTAGCGCGTCTCGCGGCCGGCTCTCTCGGTCGCGACGAGGCCCGCCCCGGCGAGCAGGTTCAGGTGCTTGGCGACCGCCTGGCGTGAGATCGGCAGCTCGGCCGCGAGCGCGGTCGCGGTCGTCGTCGGCTGACGCGACAGCTCCCGCACGACCGCCCGCCGCGTCGGGTCGGCGAGCGCGGCGAAGACGGCGCCGGCGAGCAGGTCGGCGTCGTGGCCGCCGCCCGCGCCCAGGCCGCTCGCGCCGCCGACGACGTCAGGCATCGCGATCGCCGCTCCGGCCGAGTCGTCTCACGCCCAGGCGCACAACGAGCAGGCGGCGAGCGCGCCCATCCGCTGCGTCCACGCGGTCGGCGTGCCGGCGGGCGTCAGCTCGGCGTCGCCGCTGCGCAGCGCGTCGGTGCGGACCTCGACGACGGAGACGCGCGTGCCGCCCTCGACGTCGTCGAGCGTCAGCTCGACGAGCGACTCGCCGGTGTCGTCGTCGGCGTCGGCGGCCTGCCAGCGGAAGGCGATGCGGCGCTGCTCCGTCAGCTCGTCGACGACGCCGACGCGATCGCCGCCGTCGTCCCAGCGGAAGCGGGCGGCGCCGCCCGCGCGCGGCTCCAGCTCGACGTCGTCGGCGAGCCAGCAGGCGAGCTGGTCCGGGTCGGTGACCGCCCGCCACGCGTGCTCGCGGGAGACGGGCAGCACGACGGAGCGGTGGACAGCGGCGGCGGGCTCGGCGGTCATGAACGACTCCTGGGATTCGTGCAACTCAAGGGTTGCTAGTCTAGCGCCACCGTTTACGCAACCCTGTGGTTGCGTGTTTGCTCGAAAGGAGCACCCATGTCCCCGCTCGTCCCGATGGTCGTCGAGCAGAGCGCGCGCGGCGAGCGCTCGTTCGACATCTACTCGCGCCTGCTCAACGAGCGCGTCGTCTTCCTCGGCCAACAGGTCGACGACGACATCGCGAACCTGGTCGTCGCCCAGCTGCTGCACCTCGAGGCGGTCGACCCCGCCAAGGACATCCACCTCTACATCAACTCGCCCGGCGGCTCCGTCACCGCCGGCTTCGCGATCTACGACACGATGCAGCTGATCCGGCCCGACGTGGCGACGATCTGCGTCGGGATCGCGATGTCGATGGGCTCCTTCCTGCTGATGGCCGGCGCCAGCGGCAAGCGGATGGCGCTGCCGAACAGCCGCATCCTCAACCACCAGCCCTCCGGCGGCTTCCAGGGCCAGGCGACCGACATCGCGATCCACGCCGAAGAGACGCTCGCGGCCCGGCGGCGACTCGAGGAGCTGTATGCGCACCACACCGGCCAGCCGCTCGAGCAGATCCACGCGGACATGGAGCGCGACCGCTTCTTCACGCCGGAGCAGGCGGTCGAGTACGGCCTGATCGACAGCGTCCACGCGCGGCGGTAGCGGGGCGCGACCGCCGGCAACCTGCCGGGCACGGCCGCCACCCGCGAGCAGCGACCGGCTTACCCGGCGGCCGCGAGCGAGCCCGGCCCCGGCAGCAAGCTCGCGTCGCCTGCCGCCTCCGCGCTCGCGTCGGCGACGCGCTCCAGGAAGGCGGCGACGACGCGGCGGTCGCGCTGCGGCAGCGCTTCGAAGACGCTGTCGATCCGCTCCGTCAACGCGGCGAACGAGGCCTGCAGCGTCGCCTCCGCGTCAGCCGTCAGGCGCAGCAGCCTGCTGCGGCGGTCGCGCTCATGGCGGCGTCGTTCGATCAGCCCGAGCTCGCCGAGACGGCTGGAGATCGCGCCGACGACCTGCACGCTGAGACCGGTGCGGAGGCTCAGCAGGCTGGGCGAGATCTCCCCGTGGCGGGCGATGCAGACGAGCGCGCGCAGCTCGTTCTCGGACAGCTCCAGCGAGCTGGCGACGGCGCGCACGTAGCGGGCGCAGGCAAGCTCCTTCTGGGCGAAGAGCCAGCGGATCCGTGCGGCGGAGTCCTCGTGCGGTGCGCCCATCGCGCCTATCACCTCAACTCTGGTTCTTCTTCCCACCGACAGGTGGAGTCACCCTAGTGCAATTCGATCGTTTCTCAAGAGAGTTGCTGTCCGGTGGCCGCTTTTCATCGCTGAGGCGCTCGGTTACGCTCGACGCGATGCCCGCCGAACCCGAGGACGAGCACGGCCGATATCGGCCGCTCCAGCTGCGCGACCTGCTGACGCGGCAGGCGCTCGCGATCGAGCGCTATCGCGCCGCCGTCGCCCGCCAGCTGGGGCTCAGCGACACCGAGATGGGCGCCGTCGTCTATCTCGCCCAGCAGCGCGAGCTGACGCCTGGCGAGCTGAGAGAGCGGCTGGCGCTCAGCTCGGGCGGAACGACCGCGCTGATCCAGCGGCTCGAACGTGCCGGCCATGTCGCGCGCCGGCCCAACCCCAGCGACGGCCGCAGCGCGGTGATCAGCCTCAGCGAGGAGATGCGGGCGCTGCTGGTGACCCATGCCGCGCCGCTGTTCGAAGCGCTCGACGCGGTTGCCGCGACGCTCTCCCATGACGACCACGCGACGGTCGGCGCATGGCTCGATCGCATCGTCGCCGCGACCGAGGCGAAGGCTGCTGACGCCGGCGACGAGGACGGCGACGGCGACGGCGCCGCGGGGGCCGGCGTCTCGAACTCCTGGTTCTGAGCGGCGCGCGATCAACAGCTCGCCCGCCGATCCTCCGATCGGTTGATGAGGGATCCGAGGATTCACGGGAAATCTACCGACCATCGCAATCGGGTTGTCTCGCCGAGCGAGATATTGGGATAGAATCAAGTGTGTTGAGCCGATTCAGGGGGACGCTCACGCCTCATGTTGGAAACAGCCCCGTCTTGGTCCGCGCGGGGGCGCGGCAAGACCACCACACCGACCGCGGTGCGGGTGCTCGTCGCCGACGCTCACCCGCTCTTCCGCGACGCGCTGGTCCGCGCGATCGCCGGCTATCGCATGATCGAGCTCGCGCACGCGACCGACGAGCTGGCCGGCGTCCGCGAGGCGGTCGAGCGACATCGGCCCGACGTCGTCGTGATCGACCGCGAGCTGCTCGCCGGCGATCTCGTCGAGCCGGCCGACGACCTCGCCGGCGGCGCGCGGCTGCTGCTGCTCGCCGCCGAGGTGACGCCCGACGACGTCTACCGCGCGCTCGAGCACGGGGTCGCCGGCTACGTCTCCAAGGACGCGCACGCCGACGCCGTCGGCGAGGCGGTGCTGGCGGTCGGCCGCGGCGAGACGCGGCTGGACGCGACCTCACAGACGCTCGTCGCCGGCGAGATCCGCCTGCGCGGGCGCGACGAGCGCCCGCAGCTGAGCCGGCGCGAGCAGCAGATCCTCGAGCTGATCGCCGATGGGCAGACGGCGCCGCAGGTCGCGGCGATGCTGCACATCAGCACCGCCACCGTGAAGACCCATCTGCTCCATCTCTACGAGAAGCTCGGCGTCGCCGAGCGCGCCGCCGCCGTCGCCGTCGGCATGCGGTTCGGCTTGCTCGAGTGACAGCGTGTCACTCCCGTCGACCATCAACGGCGCGCCGCCGGTCCGCGTGCTGGTCGCGGACCGACAGCCGCTGTTCCGCGAGGCGGCGGCGCGCGCGGTGCGCCAGTGCGCGCAGTTCCGCCTCGTCGGCGAAGCCGGCGACGGCCGCAGCGCACTGCGGCTGCTGCGCGTCGAGCACCCCGACGTCGCGATCGTCGATGTGCGGCTGCCCGGGATCGACGGCCGCCGCGTGCTCAACGCCGCCGTCCGCGACGGGCTCGCCAGCCGGATCCTGCTGATCTCCGCGGCCGACGACGCCGCGTCCAGCTACGCGGCGATCGAGGCCGGCGCCGGCGGCTGGCTGTCGCGCACCGTCGACGCCGGCGAGCTGTGCACGGCGATCGCCGCGGCCGCGCGCGGCGAGGTCGCGCTCGGCCGCGACGCGCACACGCTGATCGCGGGCGAGATCCGCCGTCGCGCCGCGAGCGAGCGCGACGCGATCCTGACCGAGCGCGAGCGGCAGGTGCTGATCTTCGTCGCCGACGGGCTCGGGGCGCGGGAGATCGGCGAGCGGCTCCATCTCAGCACTGGGACCGTGAAGTCCTGCCTGCTGCAGATCTACAGACGCTTCGAGGTCTCCGAGCGTGCTGCGGCGGTGGCGGTCGCGCTGCGCCGCGGCCTCATCGAATGAGTGGTTCGCAGGCAGACATAAGTTGTATTTGGGAACGCCCGTGTAGCGAGATAAGCTAGATGCGATGTCGTTCGATCATGGGGTGACTTGATGGCACGGCTCCACCACGGGCTGATGCGCGAGCTGATCGAGGAGATCGTCACGGGGCAGCTGGCGCCGGGCGACATGCTGCCGCGCGAGCTCGACCTGGCGGAGCGCTTCGACGTCAGTCGGGGCGTCGCGCGCGAGGGCATTCGCGCGCTCGAGGAGCGCGGTCTCGTGAGCGTCAAGCACGGCAAGGGGGCGACCGTCAACGAGCCGGCGTTGTGGAGCGCGCTCGACGAGGACGTGCTCGACATCATGATCGCCAGCGGCGCCTCCGAGCGGCTTGCCGAGGTGCTGGAGTGCCAGCGCATGTTCGAGGTCCAGGCCGCCGGGCTCGCCGCCACGCGCGCGAGCGAGGCCGACCTCTCCCAACTCGACGAGGCGATCCGCCAGATGAGCGTCAGCGCCGACCGCGTCGAGAGCAACCGCAGCAGCGCCGGGCGCTATCAGGACGCTCGCCTCGCCTACCACCAGTCGGTGATCGGCGGCACCCGCAACGGCGCGCTCTGCAGCCTGACCGAGTCGATCCACGCCGCCGTGCTCACCGCGCGCTTCTGGCTCGCCAGACCGGAGTACCGGATGGAGCGGGCGATGCCCGAGCACCGCGCGATCCTCGCCGCCGTCGCCGCTCACGACCGCGACGCGGCGCGCGACGCGATGGCGAGACACCTGACGACGATCGAGAGCTACATCACGGCGCACAACGGCGCCGGCGCGGTCAGACCGGCACAGCGGTGACGGCGATCGCGAGCGGCTCGCCGTCTATCGAGACCACTCCGGCGCCGGCGCCGGACAGCTCGCCGACGACGTCGAAGTCATAGCCGACCGCTAGCACCTCGTCGGTGATGTACTCGCTGTGCTCGTCGACGGCCGTCGCGAGCGCCTGCGAGCCGCCGAGCTGCAGTCTGATGCGGTCCGATATGTCGAGTCCGGCCTGCTTGCGCGCGGCCTGGATCGCGTGGACGATCTCGCGCGCGGTGCCCTCGCGCCGCAGCCCTTCGTCGAGCGTCAGCTCCAGCGCGACGGCGTGCGAGCCCTCGCGTTCGAGCTGGTAGCCGTCGAGCGGCTGCATCGCCGTCAGCAGGTCGGCGTCGGTCAGCTGATGGTCCCTGCCCTCGATGCTGATCCCGACGGTGCGACCCTCGCGCAGCGCGCTTGCGACGCCCGCCGGGTCGAGCGCGGCGACGGCCGCGGCGACGAGCGGCATCGACTTGCCGAAGCGCGGGCCGAGCGCGCGGTAGTTGGGCTTGACCTCGATCCGCCCGAGCTCGTCGGCGGCGGCGGCGAAGCGCAGCTCCTTCACGTTCAGCTCGTCGCGCACGACGTCGGCGAGCCGCTCGAGCGCGGCGCGCTCTCTGCCGGTCGCGACGATCACCGCCGCGTGCAGCGGCTGGCGCAGCTTGATCTTCGACTGGCCGCGCGCCGCCAGGCCGAGCGTGACGGCCTCGCGCGCGACGCCCATCGCGAACTCCAGCTCCTCGTCGCGCGGGGCCGCCGTCGGGAAGTCGGTCAGATGGACGCTCGCCGCGCCGGCCGGGACGAGGTTGCGGTAGATCTCGTCGACCAGGAACGGTGTGAACGGCGCCAGCAGCTGCGCGACCGAGACGAGCGCGTGGTGGAGCGTCGCGAACGCCTCGCGGTCGCCGTTCCAGAAGCGCCGGCGCGAGCGCCGCACATACCAGTTCGAGAGGTCGTCGACGAACGCCTGGATCGCGCGACCGGCGGTCGTCGCGTCGTAGTCGTCCATCCGCTCGCGCACCGTCTCGACGGTCGCCGAGAGACGTGAGAGGACCCAGCGGTCGAGCTCGTTGGAGAGCGTCGCCGGGTCGGGCGCGGCGGTCGGCGGCTCGACGTCGTTGGCGTTCGCGTAGAGGACGTAGAAGCCGTACGTGTTCCACAGCTGCAGCAGGAACTGCCGCACCATCTCGCCGATCGTCTCGTGCGAGAAGCGGTAGCCGTCCCACGGCTGCTTCGAGGTGAAGAAGTACCAGCGCAGCGCGTCGGCGCCGAATCTGTCGAGCACCTCGTCGGGGACGACGACGTTGCCTCTCGACTTCGACATCTTCTGACCCTCGCCGTCGAGGATCAGGCCGAGGCAGACGACGTTCTTGTACGACGACTGGTCGAACAGCAGCGTCGAGACCGCGAGCAGCGAATAGAACCAGCCGCGCGTCTGGTCGAGCGCCTCGCAGACGTAGTCGGCGGGGAAGTTCGCTCTGAAGACTTCTTCGCGCTCGTGCGGCGCGTGCCACTGCGCGAACGGCATCGAGCCGGAGTCGAACCAGACGTCGATCACCTCCGGCACGCGTCGCATCGGCTCGCCGCAGTCGTCGCAGGGGAACTCGACCTCGTCGACGTACGGCCGGTGCGCGTCGTCGAGCCGCACGCCCGAGCGCTGCTCCAGCTCGTCGAACGAACCGATCGTGTGGACGTGACCCTCGCCGCAGCGCCAGATCGGCAGCGGCGTGCCCCAGTAGCGCTCGCGCGAGAGCGCCCAGTCGACGTTGCCCTCGAGCCAGTTGCCGAAGCGGCCGTGCTTGACGTGCGGCGGGTACCAGTTGACCGACTCGTTGGAGGCGAGCAGTCTGTCGCGGATCTGCGAGGTGCGGATGTACCACGACGGCTTCGCGTAGTAGATCAGCGGCGTCCCGCAGCGCCAGCAGTGGGGATAGGCATGCTCGTACTCCTCCGCGCGTAGCAGGCGGCCGCGCGTGCGCAGGTCCTCGACGAGGTCGCGGTCGACCTCCTTGACTCTGCGGCCGGCCCACTGGCCCATCCGCTCGTCGTACTCGCCGTTCGGCTTGACCGGGTTGACGACCGTGAAGCCGTACTGCTCGCCGAGGCGGAAGTCGTCCTCGCCGAACGCGATCGCGGTATGGACGATGCCGGTGCCGTCGTCGGCCGTGACGAAGTCGCCGAGGAGAACAGAATGGCCGCGCTCTCCGTAGGCGGAGCCGTCGATGAAGTCGAACGGCGGCTGGTAGCGGGCGCCCTCGATCGCGCGGCCGGGGAAGCGCTCGACGATCTCCGCACCCTCGCCGAGGACGCGCTCGACGAGCGCCTCCGCGAGCACGAAGACGACGTCGCCGACGCCCGCCTCAGTGCTCTTCTCGCCGCCGCGGGCGCGCACGTAGGACAGCTCCGGGTCGATCGCGACCGCGGCGTTGGAGGGCAGCGTCCACGGCGTCGTCGTCCACGCCAGCAGCTCGTCGCCGGCCTGCAGCGGGCCGACCGGCTGCATCACGGGGAAGCGCACGTAGACCGACGGGTCGATCACGTCCTTGTACGCGCCGGGCTGCCCCAGCTCGTGCGAGGAGAGCGTCACCTGGTCGCGCGGGCAGTGCGGGACGACCTTGTAGGACTCGAACAGCAGCCCCTTGTCGGAGATCGTCTTGAGCGCCCACCAGACCGACTCGATGTAGGAGTTGTCGAGCGTGCGGTAGGCGTCGTCGAGGTCGACCCAGTAGCCGATCCGCTCGGTCAGGCGCGACCAGTCCTCGAGATAGCGGAAGACCGAGTCACGGCACATCGCGTTGAATCTCGCGATGCCGTACTCCTCGATGTCCTCCTTCTTGTCGAAGCCGAGCTCGCTCTCGACCGCGATCTCGACCGGGAGGCCGTGCGTGTCCCAGCCGCCCTTGCGCGCGACGAAGTGGCCGGTCATCGTCCGGTAGCGCGGGAAGATGTCCTTGAAGACGCGCGCGAGCACGTGGTGCACGCCCGGTCTGCCGTTGGCGGTCGGCGGGCCCTCGTAGAAGACCCACGGTCTCGCGCCCTCGCGGTTGCGGACCGTCTGCCCGAAGATGTCCTCCGCCTTCCAGCGCGCGAGCACGTCCTCCTCCAGCGCGGGGAAGGACTGCTGCGGGTCGACGGGACGGTGGGGCGCGGACATCGAGCGCTGATTGTGGCAGCAAAGCTGCCATTGCGAGTTCCACGACAGCGAGCAGGCGGCGCTCCGCGCCGGGGGAACTCGCAGCTCTCGCGACGCGCGCTCGCGTCAGATCGACAGCAGCGCGCGCCGCTCGATCAGCGGCGCGGGCGCGGTGCCGGCACGCTCGGCCGGACGCGCGGTGAGGCGCTCCAGCAGCGTCTCGCTGGCGGCCATCGGCGCGTCGCCGAGGCGCCGCACGGTGCTGGCACCGGTGTCGGGCAGCGCGCCGCCGAAGTCGAACACCTCGAGCTCGCGCTCGGCGCTGCGGACGGCGTAGACGAGCCGCCCGATCGCGTCGAGCGAGGCGCGGCGGCCGCCGAGCACGAGCGCGTTCGGGCGCAGCGCGCGCATCGCGCGGCCGAGCCGGGCGGGGTCGAGACCGGAGGTCAGCACGAGCGTGCGCAGGCCGACACGGCGCAGCATCAGCTCGAGCGCCTGGACGCGCAGCGCGTCGAGGTCGCAGGGGATCGACGAGTCGAAGATCAGCACCGCCTCGTCTCGCGAGGCCGGCGGCGCGACGCGGCGCAGCGCGGAGATCCAGCCGGTCGCGAAGCGCCAGGCGAACTCGTACTCGGGCTGGCCGGCCTCGTCGATCTGCAGCTCGGCGACGGCCGGCAGCAGGATCTCCTGGATCGTGCGCTCGAGCGAGCGCAGCGCGAGGCTCTCCTCCAGCAGCTGCGCGGCCTTGTCCTCCTCGAAGCGACCGAGCGCGACGCCGAGGCGGCTCGCGGACGGCAGTCCGACGCCGCGCTGACGCGCGAGCGCGATCGCCGACGACACGTTGTGCGTCTCGTCGAAGGCCTGCTTGAGCGCCTCGATCTCGTGCAGCTCGTACTGGCGGTGGCCGCCGGAGGTGCGCGCCGGCGAGGGATAGCCGAAGCGGCGCTCCCAGCTGCGCAGCGTGTTCGGGCTGACGCCGAGCATCACCGCAGCCGCGTTGGTCCGAATTCCGCTCATCGCGGAGAGCGTTATCCCCAATTGCGCTGGTTCTTACAAGATCCGCAACGAAACATGCACGAAAACGCTCGCGTTCAGCGCGGACGCGCCAGCGTGGGAAAGCCGACGGAGATGCCTCCGACGGCCGGCAGTGGAGCAGGGATGGCGCCGCGCGATACGCGCGGCGAGGAGCACCGAAGCGGCTACTCGAGCACGAGCAGCGCGGCGCGCGGCGGACCGCAGGCGCCGACGCGCAGCGGCATGCGCACGCCGAAGACGTTCGCCGGGCGCACCATCACGCGTGTCGGCTCGTCCTCGCCGCGGGCGGCCCACATGATCGCGGCGGCGAGGTTCTCCGCCCCCGACGCCTCGGCGTCGGCGGGCGTCAGCAGCTCCGTCACCGGACGGTTGATGACGTCGGTCTCGGCGACGGCGAGCAGCTTCTCGCTCTCGGCCGACAGCGCGCAGACGGCGAGCGAGCCGTCGACGATCAGGAAGGGGTCGTTGGGGCGCGGCACGGCGTCGGCGCGCGCCTCCAGCAGCAGGCCGAGGCCGCACTCGCCGCAGACGCGCGCCGGCGGCGCGGGCGTCTCGTTGTTCGGCGGCGGCGAGCCGCAGTGGCCGCAGAACCACTGCGACGGGCAGTGGTCCTCGGCGGTCGCGGGGACGAGGCGCAGGAACGCGCGTGCGGAATCAGAGGAGCTCATCGATCAGGCCTCCATGCCGTGCGTTCGCGCGTCACGCCCCGTCGGCCAGCAGCCGCGGAGTCGAGGTTCGAGGGGTCGGATGGGAGATCGCGTGGCTGGCCATCTCCATCAGGTGGCGGGCCGCCTCTCCAGGCGTGCCGGGCAGGATCGCGGCGCCGGTCGTCCTGACGCGCTGGCGCTGCGAGCCGCGGCGGAAGACGGCGACCGGCAACGGGCCGGTCGCGAGCCGCACCGCGTATGCCCAGCGCGCGACGGCGTCGTCGGCGAGCGCGCCGCCGGCGATCACGACCGCGTCGGGCCTGTGGGCGGCGAGCGCCTCGGCCATGTTCGAGACGCCGCGCACGGACAGGCCCATGACCGTCGCGCCGGAACGCGCCAGCAGCAGTTCGAGCGCGCGGATGTAGGCCGCGTCGGGATCGAGGTCGTCGCGCGACGCGTCTCCGAGCACGACCGAGACCGACTGGATCGACGGCGAGACGAGCCGTTGCGCGCGCCGCAGCCAGCTGTTGCCCCAGCGCGCCGCGAAGGCCCACTGGACGGAGTCGGTGCCATGCCGGCGCGCGACCTCGTCGAGCGCGGTCAGCAGCACCTCCTGCACGGCGCGGTCAAGCGAGCGCAGCGCGAGCGCACCTTCCAGGGCGGCGTCGGCGCGGCCGTTGTCGAAGGCGTTGAGGGCGCCGACGAGCGCATTCGTGTCGGCGCCGAGCCCCTCCCGCGCACGGGAGACGGCAGATGAGATCGAGAGCCCGTCGAGCAGCGCGTCGCGCAGTGCCGCGATCTCTCCGTGCGTGTAGAGGCGATGGCGCCCAGGCGAGCGCTGCGGACGCGGGAAGCCGAAACGGCGTTCCCATGCTCGCAGCGTATTCGGGCTGACGTTCAGCAACGCCGCCGCTTCGCTCGTCTTCAGGTAGCGCATCACGGACCAGAGTCGGCGTCCGGACACGGAAGCACATGCACTCCGCGCAACATTGCACAAGTTTTGGCGCCCAAATGCTGCAAAAGCTCCATTGGTCCTCTATCGTCCCTAGGGCAACGCAGCGGGCCGGCGCCACTCATCGGGGGCGTGCGGGGCCGAAGTGAGTAGCGCCGAAACGTGAAGGAGGGTCGCGATGATCTGGCGCACCAAGTAGTCAGCATTTGCAGCAACTCGTAATGATCCGCGTGGATCGTTACCTTCCCGGGCATGCGCATCGCACGCGCGTGGCCGGATCGGGCCAGACTCGTCAGAGGGATCGCCATCGCCGGCACGCTTGCGTGCGTGGCATGGGCTGCAGCGATCGCTGACGTCTCAGAACTTGACTGGCTCTTCGGAGTTCTCGCGCTCGGTGCGGTGGCGTCGAATCTCTTCGACGCCCGCACCGACGCGCAGCGCGTCACCATGTCCGGCCTCGCACTGGCCGCCGTCGTGGTGATCGCCTTCTTCGGTCCCGCATGGGCCTTCGCGCTCGTCGCGATCTCAGAGCTGATCGGCTGGCTCGTCGAGCGCTACCCGATCGAGCGCGCCGCGATCAACATCTTCGGCGGCGGCGCTCCGATGCTGATCGCCGGCACGCTGTTCGACGCGCTGCGCCCGGCCGACGACGGCTCGCTCGGCTTCTATCTCGCGCTCGCGCTCGCCGCGGTGCTGATGCTCGTGCTCAACCTGCTGATCGTCGGCCGCCTCGCGACGCTGCTCGACGGCGACAGATTCCTGCCGACGATCGCCGGCGCCTCCCAGCAGCTGCTCGTCTCGCTCGCGATCAACGTGCCGCTCGCGCTCGCCGCGACCGGGCTGTGCCTGGAGCTGGGCGTCGCCGGCAGCCTCTTCGCCGTCATCAGCCTCGTCGCCTTCGGTTACATGGCCAACCTCGTCGCGACCGCGCGCCACCGCAGCCGCCAGTATGCGTCGCTCTCCTGGGGCGTCCTCTCAGGCCTGCTGCGCACGCTCGATGTCCGCGACCCGCGCGCGGCGCGTCACGCCGCCGCCGTCGCCGCCTTCGCGCGCGACATCGCGAGGCACTCCGGCATGAGCGCGGAGGAGTGCGAGCTGGTGCACACGGCCGGACTGCTGCACGACATCGGGCACTTCGCGCTGTCCGATCGCGTCGCCGAGCGCGGCCGCGTGCTCAACGACGAGGACTGGACCGCGATCCGCCGCCATCCGGAGCTCGGCGCCGACATGCTGCGCGACCTCGGCCTCTACGGCCCGGTCGCCGAGATCGTCCACGCCCACCACGAGCGGATCGACGGGCGCGGCTACCCCGACCGCCTGAGCGCCGACGAGATCCCCGAGGCGGCGAAGATCATCGCCGTCGCCGAGGTCTACGACACGCTCACCGCGCACGACACCTACCGCACCCCGGTCAGCTCGTTCGAGGCGCTGACCGAGCTGCGGCGCGTCAGCGGCACGCAGCTCGACGGCAGATACGTCGAGATCCTGTCGAGACTGCTGGCCGGCAGCGACATCACCTACCGCCACGCCGACTCGGCCGACTTCGGGCGCGAGCTCGACCTCGAGCGGCGCATCAACGACGCTGCCGCAAGCTGATCCCGGGCTCGCTGCTCGGGCTCGATCGCTTGCGTGCTCAGCTTGCAGGGCGGAAAGCCGTCGAGTTGCCGCGCGGATATGCCGCGGGCGTGTGGCTTTCCCGCTGTGCGGGGCTACCGCGAACCGCTTCCGGGCGCGGACGATCCGCCCCAGGTCAGACGTGCTGACCCGCGACTGGACGACCGCGATCGACGGAGCGATCGCGTCCCCTGGCCGGCGCCGCTGCCCTCCCGAGGCTCGCGCGACCGACTGATGTTCCCTGCCCGACCCGGCTTCCTACCCCGCGGCGCGCTGCTGGAACGTCTGGTCGCGCTCTTCGCGCGCGGCCATGCCGTTCTGCTGCAGCGAACGCACGAACTGCTCGATGTGCTCGACGCTGAAGCGCCGTTGCCCGCCGGGCGTGCGGTAGGACTGGAGATATCCCATGTCCGACCAGCGACGCACCGTTCCGAGCGACACACCAAGCTCGCGCGCAGCCTGCGAGGTCGAAAGACCCAGTGGACGCGAGTTCATCCCATGCATCTGCAAAGGCATGGAGTCATTTGTGTCCGTTTCGCCCCCCGTGCACAGCGATGCGGAGCTTTTGCACAACATCCGGTGCCGAAGGTGCTGCATCGCGTGTGACCTGACAGGATGCTGTCAGTGCGACGACCGGCACCCGTCAGGGCGCCAACGGCCATGTTGGCGGCGCTCTCCACGCTCTGCATCTTGGCAGGCTGCGGCGAAGAGGGACCGCCGCCCGCGGAGTGCGCGCAGGCGCGCCCCGACGACGTGGCACGCCTGCTGCGCGGGGCGCCGGAGGACGCCAGATTCCCCGGCGGGACGCTGATCTCGACCTGCATCGATCGCGCGGAGGACGACGCCGAGCTGCAGAACCTCGGGTTCGTGTTCGTCGCTGTCGCCGACCGTCTGAGCGCCAGGAGCGCGCGCGATCCCGCCGCGGCGTTCCAGCTTGGCTTCCTCATAGGGGCCGCGCAGCGTGGCGCGGGACCGACCGGCGGGACGCAGGCCGAGCTGATCCAGCGCCTGCAGCAGACGGTCGCCTTCCGCGCCGAGCAGCCGTCGGTTCGTGCACAGGTTCTGCGCGGGATCGCCGCCGGGAGACGCAGCGGGTGAGGCTGCGCCTCTACCACCACCGCGACGGGACCCGCGTCGCCTACCGCGAGACCGGCACCGGCCCCGCGCTCGTGCTGCTGCATTCGCTCGGGCTCTCGCATCGCGAATGGGAGCCGGTCGTCGAGGCGCTCTCGACCCGCTTCCGGCTCGTACTGCCGGACCTGCCGCTGCACGGCGACAGCGAGGATCGTCCGCGCCACCCGTACACGCCCGACTGGTTCGCCGAGGTGATCGCCGGCTTCTGCGCTGAGACGGCGGGGCCGCGCCCGCTCGTCGGCGGGCACGACGTCGGCGCCGAGCTGCTGCTGCGCGCCGTCGCCGGTGAGCTGCTGGCGCCGCGCCGGCTCGTGCTGATGCCCAACCGGCTGCACCGGCCCGACGAGCAGCGGACGCAGCGGGCGCTGTGGCGCGGCGCCTGCAAGGCGGCGGCGGTGCCCGGCCTCGACCGCCTGCTCGCGCGCGGCGCGAGCGTCGTCTTCCGCCCTTCGGTCGGCGAGAAGCTGAGCGCGACGCACAACCCGGCCGCGCGCGACCTGCTGCGCCACGCCTTCATGGACGTCGCCGGCAACGGCAACCGCGCCCGCGCGTGGGCGCGGTTCGCGCGCAACTGGCCGAGCGAGCCGCAGCGGGAGCTGCTCGACGCCTACCCCGCGATCGACGCCCCGACGTTGCTGCTGTGGGCCGACCGCGACCCGGCCCATCCGCTGCGCGCGGCGAGCGAGGCGCTCGACCTGCTGCCCGACGGCCAGCTGCGCGTGCTGTCGGCGACCGGCTTCCTGATGGCGTACGACGACCCCGTCGGCCTCGCGCGCGAGCTGATCTCGTTCTGTGGCTGACGTATTGGTTTCACGGGCGCGAGTACCAGCGACCGCGGACGGCCTTCCGGGGAGTAGTTTTCGGTCCCTACGCAGTTCCGACATCGAGACTTGAGCGGAGGATTCATGGGCGTGCAGGAGGAGCAGCAGCTGTGGGGCGGCGAGACGACGAAGGCCGTCGCGAACTTCCCGGTCTCCGGTGAGCGCGTGCCGGTCCCGGTCGTGCGCTGGCTCGGCCGCATCAAGGGCGCCGCGGCGCGCGTCAACGGCGAGCTGGGTCTGCTCGACACGGCGGTGGCGGAGCGGATCGCGGCTGCCGGCGACGAGATCGCGGCCGGCAAGCACGACGACCAGTTCCCCGTCGACGTCTTCCAGACCGGCTCCGGCACCTCCTCGAACATGAACGCCAACGAGGTGATCGCCAACCTCGCCGGCGACGGCGCGCATGCCAACGACCACGTCAACATGGGCCAGTCGTCGAACGACGTCTTCCCCTCGGCGGTCCATCTCGCCGCGCTCGACGAGGCGACCAACCGGCTGCTGCCGGCGCTGCGCCAGCTGGAGGCTTCGTTCGAGGCGAAGGCGGCCGCCTTCCAGGACGTCGTCAAGTCGGGCCGCACCCATCTGATGGACGCCGTCCCCGTCACGCTCGGCCAGGAGTTCTCCGGCTACGCCGCGCAGGTGCGGCTCGGCGCGCGCCGCGTCAAGAACGCGCTGCCGCAGGTCGCCCAGATCCCGCTCGGCGGCACCGCGACCGGCACCGGCCTCAACACCCACCCGGAGTTCGCCGCGCGTGTGCGCAGCAAGCTCGCGCAGGAGAGCCACCTGCAGGTCAGCCCGCCGGAGGATCCCTTCGAGGCGCAGGGCAACCGCGACGCGCTCGTCGAGCTGTCCGGCGCCCTGAAGGTGATCGCCGTCTCGCTGACGAAGATCGCCGGCGACCTGGCGCTGATGGGCTCCGGCCCGCGCGCCGGCTTCGGCGAGCTGTTCCTGCCCGAGCTGCAGAAGGGCTCCTCGATCATGCCGGGCAAGGTCAACCCGGTGATCCCCGAGGTCGTGCTGCAGGTCAGCGCGCAGGTGATCGGCAACGACACGGCGATCACGGTCGGCGGCCTGCAGGGCCAGTTCGAGCTGAACGTGCGGATCCCGCTGATCGCGCGCAACCTGCTGCAGTCGATCGACCTGCTGTCGAACACCGCGCGGCTGTTCGCCGAGAAGTGCGTCGACGGGATCGAGGCCAACCTGCCCGGCTGCGAGCGCTCAGCCGAGTCGACGTTGGCCGTGGCCACGGCCCTGAACCCCTTCATCGGCTACGACAAGGCCGCCGCGATCGTGAAGGAGGCGGCCGCCTCCGGACGCCCGCTGCGCGAGGTCGCGCTCGAGGCGGGCGTCAGCGAGGAGACGTACAACGAGGCGATCGACCTGCGCAGAATCGCGCGCGGGAGCGCCGGCTAGGAACCCAACCGCGGCCAGAGGTCGTAGGCCGGATAGGGCGGCTCGAACGGCGTCAGCACGCCGTTCGCGTCGCCCCGCACCGGCCCGCGCAGGCTGCTCTGGAAGCGCAGATCCTTGTCGTTGACGAGGTACTGGCTCCACAGCCGCACCGGCAGTCGCTCCATCGCCCGCCAGTTCTCGCGCAGCAGGTCGACCTGCTCGGCGAACACGTCGGTCGCGCGCGGATCGGCCGTCTTCGCCGGGTCGACGACGTAGACGTTCGGCGCCGTCGCTCTGACACCGAACTGGTACCCGCCCTCGGTCAGCCACAGCGCCGGATCGGGCCAGCCGCCGTCGCGCAGCAGCGCGATCGCCTCCTCCGCCCGCCACAGCCCGCTGCCGGGTCCCTCGCGCTGCACGCCGTACTTGACGTCGGCGTAGTTGTGCTGGGACCAGCCGACCGGCGTCGGCGGCTCCCAGCCGTCGAGCTGCGTGAGCAGGTCGCGCGTGAAGTCGCGCCACGGCGTGCCGAAGCTGCTGTCGGCGGTGACGACGTCGGCGGTGTTCGGCATCAGCAGCTCCGGGCCGCGCGGTGTCGCGGCGGTGCGGTAGCGCGCGGCGACGGCCGCCGCACTGCGCATCATCTCGGCGACGGCGGAGGCGAGCGTGCCGTCGGGGTAGAGCGGCGAGGTCTGCGGCCACCATGCGAGGTTGGGCTCGTTCATCGGCTGCAGCCAGTCGAGCCGCGCTCCCGCCGGGTTCCCCGTGCTCGCGCCGCCCCGACCCGGGCCGGGAGTTCTGACGCCGCCGGTGTCGGCCCAACGGGCGCAGCACCAGGCGACGAACCACGCCCACGGTCCGTCCTCGGAACGGTCATCGGGAACGCGGGCGCCGGCGTTGAGCCGACCGGCGCCGGGGTAGCCGGGCCCGCCGACGTCTCTCGACAGGCGCGGGTCGAGGCAGCCGGCGCTCGGATGGGTCCAGTCGGGAAAGCCCTGGTAGATCGTCAGTCCGGTGCGGCGGCCGTCGGCGTTGGCGCGCGCGATCTGCGCGTCGATCGACGCGATCTTCGCCGCCGCCGGGCCGGCCGGGTCGCTCAGCTGCGCGAACGACTGCGCCAGCGTCAGCGGGTCGGGCCGGTGCGGCTGCAGCTCGGGCCAGACGACCCACAGCGTGACGACCTCGGTCGGGCGCGCGCCGCCGAGCAGGTAGGGACGGACGCCGAGCGCGTCGTCGTAGGGATTGACGTCGCCGATCAGCGAGACGCCTTTGAGCATGCGCTTGCTCGGGAGCGTGACCGGTGGCGGCGCGGAGGCCGCGGCCGGTGCGCTCGACGACTGCGCGCCGGCCGGCAGCGCGTCGAGCAGCAGCGCCGCGCTCGCGGCGCCGGCACCGCGGGCCAGCAGCTGCCGGCGGGTGAGGCGATCGCGGCTGTGGGACACCGGTTAGAGGTATCCCCCGCTCGGGAGGAACGGCCGCAGCGGGCCGAGCTGACCGCGCGTGAAGAGCGGCCCGTCGAGCCGCAGCCGCAGGCCGGCGCGCACGACGACGTCGAGCGCCCACTGCTGACCGTCGCCGATCCGCTCGACGACCGCCTCGACGCCCGGCGGCGTCTCCGCCAGCACCCGCCACAGCAGCGCCTGCGCCGCCAGCTCGTCGGTCGCCGCGAGCGTGATCAGCCGCCCCTGGCGACCGACCGCGTAGCCGCGCTCGCCGGCGAGGAAGAGGTGGGTGTCGGGGACGGTCAGGAGCGTCGCCAGATGGGCCGATCGCGCACCGCCGCGGATCGCGCGGTCGATCGGCACCGTCCGCTCGACCGCGGCGGCATCGGCCTGCGCGACGGTCGCGTCGAGGCCGGCCGGCAGCGCGGCGCGCGTGATCGGCCCATCGGCGGCGACGACCGGGTGCAGCGCGAAGCCGGCGGTCGCGTAGAGGCGCAGTGCGCGCGGGTCGTCGCTGGAGGCGATCAACGCGCCGCGGCAGTCGTCGCCGTACGCCAGCGCCCGCTCCAACAGGCCGCGGCCGATCCCGCCGCTCTGCGCCGCCGGCGCGACGGCGAGCAGCCCGAGCACCCACAGCCCGTCGCTGCGCAGCGCCAGCGCGACGCCGACGGGAACGTCGCCCTCGCGTGCCAGCCAGAGACCGCCGGGGTCGCTCGCGAGCGCGCCGGCGAAGCGGCCTCGCTGCCGTTCCAGCCGCCCCTCCGGCGTCTCGGTCCCGCCGACCGGCGGCGGCAGCGCGGCCGAGGTGACCTCGGCCGCATCGTCGACGTCGGCGGCGCGCAGCGGCGCGAAGACGACCGCCATCAGGTCGCGACGGTCTCCGTGCCGAGCTGCTCGGTGAGGGCGACGTCGGGCGAGTAGTCGATCGGCAGCACGAGCAGCGACGGCACGTCGAGCGTCAGCGCGTGGCGGAAGCGGGCGCCGAAGTCGTCGATCGACTCGGCCCGCCACGCCGGCAGCCCGAACGCCTCCGCCAGCTTGACGAAGTCGGGGTTGGTGAAGTCGACGCCGAAGTGGCGGCCGAACTTCTTGTCCTGCTTCCAGACGATCGAGCCGTACTGCCGGTTCTCCCAGATCACGTTGACGAACGGCGTTCTCAGCCGCATCGCTGTCTCCAGCTCCTGCGCGTTCATCAGGAAGCCGCCGTCGCCGCTGACCGTCACGACGTTGCGCTCCGGGTGGACGAGCTTCGCGCCGATCGCGCTCGGGACGGCGAAGCCCATCCCGGCGAGGCCGTTGGCGATCATCACCGTGTTCGGTTCATGCGCGGGGAACATCCGCCCGATCCACAGCTTGTGCAGGCCGACGTCGGAGATGAGGATGTCGTCGCGGCCGAGCGCCTTGCGGATCTCCAGCAGCACGCGCGGCGGCTGCGCGGGGAAGGCGTCGTCGTGCGCTGCCGCCTCCAGCCGCCCGCGGACGAGGTCGCGCAGGTCGTGCGAGCCGCCGGTGTGGCGCGTGTCGCGGCATTCGTCTGCCAGCCGCGCCAGCACGCCGTAGATGTCGCCGATCAGCTCCACGTCGGGCACGAAGTTGGCGTCGATCTCCGCCGGCACGGTGTCGATCACGACGATCCGCTTGTCGCGCAGGGGGTTCCAGTGCTTCGGCGCGTGCTCGACGAGGTCATAGCCGATCGCGATCACGACGTCGGCCTCCTCGAAGCCGGCGAGCGCGTAGTCGCGCGCCTGCAGGCCGACGGTGCCGAGCGCGAGCGGCGACTCGGCGTCGAGCACGCCCTTCGCCATGAACGTCTCGGCGACCCTGATCCCGGTCGCGCGGGCGAACTCGCGCAGCGCGGGGGCGGCGCCGCCGCGCACGACGCCGTTGCCGGCGAGCGCGACCGGCCGCTGCGCCGAGCGGATGATCTCGGCGGCGCGCAGCAGGTCGCGGGCGCGCGGCTCGGTGCGGACCGGCTGCTGGCGCGGCAGCGGCGTCGAGGCGGCGACGTCGCTGCCGTCGACCGCAGCCATCATCACGTCCTCCGGCAGCTCCAGATGGGTCGCGCCGGGCTTCTCCGCCTCGGCCAGCTTGAACGCCTTGCGCACGACCTCGGGGACGATGTCGGGGCTCGACACGCGCGCGTTCCACTTCACGACCGGTCTGAGGATCTGCACGAGGTCGATGTACTGGTGCGACTCCTTGTGCATCCGCTCGACGTCGGCCTGGCCGGTCAGCGCGACCAGCGGCGCGCGGTCGAGGTAGGCGTCGGCGACGGCGGTGATCAGGTTGGTCGCGCCGGGGCCGAGCGTGCCGAGGCAGACGCCGGCGCGGCCGGTGAGACGACCGTACATGTCGGCCATGTACGCACCGCCCTGCTCGTGGCGGACGGGGACGAAGCGGATCGAGGAGTCCTCGAGCGACTCGTTGAGGTCGAGCGTCTCCTCGCCGGGGATGCCGAAGACGTACTCGACCCCTTCGGCTTCGAGGCATTCGACGAACAGGTCGGAGGCGCGGCGCGGAGAGGGCATCGCCCATTCAACGTAACACCGCCCGCGCAGGCTCAAACCGGGAAGGCGAGCCGCCAGGCGAGCGTTCCCAAGGCTGAGCAAGGCCTCCGGCCGCAGCTCAGCCCGCGTAGATGCGTACGAGCGTCTCGGCGACGCAGACCGGCTTCTCGCCGCCGTCGCGCTCGAACGTCAGCGCGGTCGCCATCTGGATCCCGCCGGGGATGTCGTCGACGGAGGCGATCGTCGCGCGCATGCGGACTCTGCTGCCGACCGGCAGCGGCGACGGGAAGCGGACCTTGTTGACGCCGTAGTTGAGCGCGAAGGCGACGTTCGTGACCTCGTAGAGCGCGTAGGAGAACTTCGGCGCCAGCGAGAGCGTGTAGTAGCCGTGCGCGATCGTGCCGCCGAACGGCGTCTGCGCGGCTCTCTCCGGATCGACGTGGATCCACTGGTGGTCGCCGGTCGCGTCGGCGAAGGCGTCGATCTTCTCCTGCGTGACGTCGTCCCAGTCGCTGACGCCCAGCTCCTGCCCGACGCGGGCCTTGATGTCGTCGATGCCGTTGAGCGTGATCACGCGGTCTCTCCTCGATCCGTGGGGCTGGGACCGCGCAAGGCTAGTTCGCGCGCTCGCCGCGCCGCGCCGCTTCTACAGCGTCGCCGCGATCGGCTCCATCTCGCCGTCGGCGTGCCGGTCGTGGTAGTGCTCGGTGTAGATCCGCGCGACCAGCTCGCCGCGGCCGGTCACGCCGACCTTCTCGTAGATCGCCTTGAGGTGATCGCGGACGGTGTGCGGAGAGAGGTGCAGCGCCGCCGCGATCGCGCCGGTCGCGCTGCCGCGCGCGACGTGCGCGGCGATCTCGCGCTCGCGCGGCGTCAGCTGGTAGGCGGCGGCGATCAGCGGCGCGACCTCGACCGGGCGCGCGCGGTCGATGATCAGCGCCGCCCCGGCGACCGCTCCGCTCGCGTCCTTCGTGCAGGAGGCGTGCAACACGATCCACTGGCCCGAGCGGGTCCGCACGCGCGCTCGCGCCGCCGGACCCTCGCGGCCGGCGGCGAGCGCACGGGCGCGCGCGACGACGACATACGCCGCTGTCGGCAGCGGAAAGCCGAGCGCGGTCGGGACGACGTTGACCGGGTCGAGGTCGGCCAGCCACTCCTGCGCCTCCGGCGTCGCGGCGGTGAGGCGCCCGTCGGCGGCGAACATCAGCAGCCCCGGGGCGTCCGCTCCGCCTTCCTTCGCCTGCTCCGCCAGCAGCGCGTTGCGCAGCCCCTCCGCGACGTCGCGCGAGATCGACCGCACGAACGCGATCTCGCCCGCGTCGAAGTCGGCTCTGCCCTGCTCGCGCAGGAGGTTGCCGATCCCCCAGGTGCGGTCGCCGGCGCGGAAGACGCAGCGCAGCTCCGCCTCCAGGCCGAGTCTGCCGTTGATCTCGACATGGCGGGCGCTGCGCGAGTGCTTGCCGCCGGTCGCGTCCGTCAACGTCGCGACGCCCTCGGCGCTCGCCGCCAGCAGCGCGAACTTGTTGAAGTCGTCGACGAGATACTCGTTGTCGAAGTACGGCTGGCAGCACCAGTGCGGCATCTCCTCGACGATCGCCGCCGACATGAACAGCATCGTCGAGGGGTCGACACCTGTCAGGAAGCAGGCGTCGAACGGCACGGCCAGCTTCAGCGCACCGGCGACCCGCGCCAGCAGCTCGTCGGCCGGCAGGTCGGCGCACGAGAGCGAGATCAGCTCGCTGCGCACACGGGCGCGGAGGGCAGCGCTGGGGGCGGACATGAACGGGAGCGTACGCGGACGGCGCCCACCGGTCCATCCCTCACATGTAGGGGGTGCGATCACCCCGCCGCAGGGGATGGGAAGCGCGGCACGGCACGGCCAAGCTGGCGGCCATGAACCCGCTGATCCACATCCCCACCGATGCAGCCGCCGACGTCCGCCACGCCAGCTGGACGATGGATGCGCTCGTGATCGACCTGCTGACCGGCGCCGAGAGCGCCGACGCGTGCGCCCAGCAGCTGCACGTGATGGCGCGCGGCTTCGCGACGCCGCTGCACCGCCACACGAACGAGGACGAGCTGTTCCACCTGATCGAGGGCGAGCTGACGCTCTTCGGCGAGGACGGCGAATCGACGCTGCGAGCCGGCGAGAGCGCCTTCCTGCCGCGTGGCCGCGCGCACGCCTTCACCGTCCGCTCGCAGCGCGCGCAGCTGCTGGTGACGATCACGCCGGCCGGCTTCGACCGCTTCTTCCACGCCGTCGGCGAGGCCGCGCCGGAGCGCGACCTGCCGCCGGCGGGACTCGGCACGCTCGGTCCCGAGGCGCTCGGCGCGATCCTCGCCGAGTACGGCGTCGCCGTCGAGGGCCCGCCGCAGGTGGCGTCGTGAGAACCGTCCGCCTGCTCAGGCGCGGCGCGCTTGCGGCCGCGCTCGTCGCGGCAGCCGCGCCGGCGGTCGCGAGCGGCGACTCGCTCGTCTACGTGCAGAACCACGACATCTGGCTCGCACGGCCTGACGGCAGCGGCCAGTACCGCGTCACGACCGACGGCAGCGCCGCCGCGCCCTACCGCTCACCGTCGCAGGCCGACGACGGCACGATCGCCGCCGGCCACGGGACCGAGATCGTGCGGCTGCGGCAGAACGGAGAGGTGCTGAGCCGCTTCGACCCGCCGGCGCTCGTCAACTCGGCCGGCGACTGGGTCGACGGCCCGCCGGTCCAGGTCGCGCTCGCGCCTGACGGCGCACGGATCGCGTGGACGGTCGTCTCCAACAGCTGCCCGGTCGGCGTCAGCTGCGGGATCCGCTCCGCGACGGCGGTCACGTCGGCCGACGGCACGGCGTCGCCGGACAGAGAGGCGATCACCCACCTGCGCCAGCCGTCGTGGGCGACGAGCACGCGGCTGCTGCAGTTCGGCGGTTACGGCTCGCACGTCAACGTCGTCGACCTCGGCGGCGGCGGGCCAGTCCACTGGTTCGACGACCAGGACACCGTCTCCGGCGCGGGGACCGACCTCGGCGACGGCGAGCTGTCGCCCGACGGGCGACGCTTCGCGGCCGTGCGCGGCTACGCGGAGAGCACCCACCTCGTCTGGTACGACGTCAGCGGGTCGGCGCTGAGCGGCGCCCCGCCGGCGGCGCCGGCGATGCGTTGCGCGACCAACGAGGTCGCCGGCCTCGCGGGCCCGACCTGGTCGCCGGCCGGCGACGCGCTCGCCTGGGCGATCCCAGAGGGCGTGCTCGTGAAGCGCGGCCCGGACGACTGCGGCAGCCCACAGCCGTCGGTCGTGCTGCCGGGCGCCAGCCAGCCCGACTGGGGCCCGGCCGACGTCAATCCGGGGCCGCGCCCGGTGACGCCGATGCCGCCCGCGCCGCGCCCGGCTGTCCCTGTCACGCCGCCCGCTGACGGCGGCGGTCAGCAGCCGGCGAGACGAACGCGGCCGGGCGGCGGCGCGGCCAGGCTGACCGCGCGGCTGTCCGCGGCCTCGCTGTCGCGCGCGCTGAGAAGCGGCCTGGTCGTGCGCGTCCGCGTCCCCGGCGCGGGCACGCTGAAGGCGCTTGCGACCACGAGCGCGGGGCGCGTGACGATCGCGAGCGGTGGCGTGAGAGCACGCCGCGCCGGCGAGCTGCCGCTGACGCTGCGGATCGGCGCGCGCGGGAGAGCGGCGCTGCGCGGCAGAAGAACGGTGCGCGTGACGGTGCGGGTGACGTTCACGCCGCGCAACGGCGCCGCGCGCGCGACGACGGTCGCGACGACGCTGCGGCGGTAGCGGGCAGAGTCGGGGTGGACGTTCGCTGGGGCCGTTAGGCTCCCCGCCATGCCCGCCCCGCTGCTCGCCGTCGACGCCCCGTCGCTGCTCTACCGCGCCTGGTTCGCGCTGCCGGACAAGATCACGGGGGTCGACGGGATGCCCGTCAACGCGCTGCTCGGCGCGACCAACGCGATCCTGCGGATCGTCGCCGACCGCCGGCCGCGCGCGGTCGTGATCTGCAACGGCGCGGAGGCGGCGAGATATCGCGTCGAGCGCTACGGCGGGTACCACGCCGACCGGCCCCCGGTCCCCGACGGGCTGGCGGCGCAGTTCGCGCGCGCCGGCGAGCTGTTCGAGGGCTTCGGCTGGACGCTCGCCGGGACCGACGAGCTGGAGGCCGACGACCTGCTGCACTCGTTCGCGCTGAGCGAGGTCGAGGCCGGCGGCGAGGCGCTGCTGATGACCGGCGACCGCGACATGTTCCAGTGCGCGACCGATGCCGTCACGGTCCTCTACCTGAAGACCGGCGTGAGAGGGTTCGAGCCGATGACGCCGGCCGCCGTGGAACAGCGCTACGGGATCCCGCCGGCGCTCGTGCCCGACTTCATCGCGCTGCGCGGCGACCCGTCCGACGGCCTTCCGGGCGCGAGAGGGATCGGCGAGAAGGGCGCGGCCGACCTGCTGCGCCGCCACGGCTCGCTGGAGGCGGCGCTGGCCGATCCCGACGGCGAGAGACCGCGCGTCGCCAGAGCGCTGCGCGAGCAGGCCGGCGAGCTGCGCGACTACCTCGCGATCGCCACGCTGCAGCGCGTCGAGGTCCCCCGCCCGGCCGATCGGCCGCTCGACCTCGCCGGCGGCGCCGACGCCGCCGAGGCGCTCGGGATGAACAGACTCGCCAGACGCCTGCGCGACGCCGGCGACCCGTCGCGGCTCTGACGCAGAATCGTCACGTTCCGCGTCCCACGTGACGCGATTCGCTCCCTAGCGTTTCCGGGGTGCCAGCGCCGAGCGCCGACGAGCTGATCTACGACGAAGCCCAGCGGGCGATCGGGCGGCAGCAGGCAGCCGCATCAGAGATGCGCAGTGGCGCGAGCCTCTTGATCGCAACAGCCGCGATCGCGATCTCGCTGTTGGACGAGCGGGCCTTCGAGGGCTCCTCCGCGCTGTTCGCCTGGTGCGCCATCACGGCGTTCCTCCTGGTGACCGCCAGCGCGCTTGCGGTGATCTGGCCGCCCGGTCGAGTGCCGAACGGCCTCAGCATCGATGTCTTGGTCAGATCGCTGACGATCGCGGCGCTGCCACCAGGCCAGTCCGCTGAGCGCGATCTGTGGTTGCACTTCATCAGAGGTCTGGCGTTGCACCAGAAGCTGCTGTCACAACGCACGATGGTCGTTTCGCGGTCATTTCGACTCGGCGCGATCGGCCTGCTCATCCAACTCGCCGCGACCGTTGCGAGCCGAATCTTCACGACCTAAGGTGCCTGCATGTTCAAGAAGCGCGACGACATCGACTGGCCGCCCGAGGCTGACGAGATACCGCTGCTCGACATCTACGGTGAGCCGGTGACGCCAGAGCGGATGACGTTCCGGCAGTACATCCGCTGGTTCTTCTTCGGGTGAGCGCGCGCCCCGCTACGGCGTGAACTTGACGGTGATCACGTCGCCGTCCTGCATCACGTAGTCGCGCCCCTCGACTCTGAGCGTGCCCTTCTCTCTCGCGGCGGCGTAGCCGCCGGCGTCGAGCAGCGCTCTCCAGCCGATCACCTCGGCGCGCACGAAGCCCTTCTGGATGTCGCCGTGGATCTCCCCGGCGGCGTGCCAGGCGGTGAGGCCTCTGCGCAGGTGCCACGACTGGGCGCGGACGCCGCTGCCGACGGTGAAGAAGGCGTTCAGGTTGAGCAGCTCGAAGGCGCCGCGGACGATCCGCTGGAGGCCGGACTCGGCGATCCCCAGCTCGTCGCGCATCACCTGCGCCTCCTCGTCGTCGAGCTCGGACAGCTCGGCTTCGATGCGGGAGGAGATCGCGACCGCCTTCGCGCCGTGCGCCTCGGCGTGGGCGAGGATCGCGGCCGGCACCTCGTCGGTGCCCTCGTCGACGTTGGCGACGAACAGGACCGGCTTCGCCGTCAGCGGCTGCAGCTCCTTGATCGCGTTCGGCGCGTCCTCGGGCGCGGGCACGGTGCGGGCCGGTCTGCCGGCGTGGAGCGCCTCGATCAGCGCTCTCAGCCACGCCTCCTCGGCGATCGCGACCTTGTCGCCGCCGCGCGCGGCGCGCACGACGCGGCCGTGGCGGCGCTCGGCCTGCTCGAGGTCGGCGAAGATCAGCTCGGTCTCGATCGTGTCGATGTCGGAGAGCGGGTCGACGCGGCCCTCGGGGTGGATCACGTTGTCGTCGTTGTGAGCGCGCACGACGTGGACGATCGCGTCGGTCTCGCGGATGTTCGCGAGGAACTGGTTGCCGAGGCCCTCGCCCTCGTGGGCGCCTCTGACGAGCCCGGCGATGTCGTGGAAGTCGATCGAGTCGTGGACGATCTCGGAGGAGCCGAGCATCTCCGCGAGCGCGTCGATCCGCTCGTCCTGCACCGGCACCACCGCGACGTTCGGCTCGATCGTCGTGAACGGGTAGTTGGCGGCCTCCGCGCCCGCGCGCGTGAGCGCGTTGAAGAGCGATGACTTGCCCGCGTTCGGCATGCCGACGATCCCGACCTTCATGTGCGTGCTCCCTTGCCGATCGCCGTGCCGAGCGCGGCGCCTATGACGATGTCCGACGGCCAGTGCACGCCGAGGTAGAGCCGCGAGCCCGCCATCGCGAACGCCGCCGCCTTCAGCGGCCCGGCCGGCAGCAGCCCGGCGTACGCTTGCGCCGCCGCGAACGACGACGTCGCGTGCGCGCTCGGAAAGCTCAGCTGCGTCGGCGTCTGCATCAGCTGCGGCAGGTCCGCCAACTGCGGCCGCGGACGGCGGACGGCGAACTTGATCGTCTGATTGGCGACGTAGGCGACGCCGACACCGGCGACCGCCCGGACCCACTCCGCTCGTCGCGGCCGGTCCAGCGCCGCGCCGGCGACGCCAAGCGCCAGCCAGCCGGCCGCGTACTGCCCCAGCTGCGAATAGCCCCGCACCGCCCGCTCCAGCGCCGGCGTGTGGCCGAGCGTGCGCGTCAGGCGCAGACCGGCGAGGTCGAGCGCCTGCAGCGAAGCGGGGAACGTCACCATCGTCGTCGGGGCTCCGGCCGGACGGGGCTCAGCCGAGCCCGAAGCCGACGCGCTGCTCGTGCGCGTCGGTGCGCACGTACTCGACCTTGCCGAGGTCGAGGAAGATCGAGCCGTCGTCGGTCTTCAGGTCGTACCAGCCGGTCTGACCGTTGCCGAGCGCGCCGATCAGCTCGGTGACCTGGTCGGGCGTGGCGCGCACGGGCAGCGTCTGCCCGCGGAAGCCGATCGTGATCTTCTGCTCGCCTGCCATCAGTGTCCCTCCGCGGGTTGGACGATCTCGGTCAGCACGCCGCCGGTCGCGGCCGGGTGCACGAAGGCGACCTTGGAGCCGCGGATGCCGATGCGGGGAGTCTCGTCGATCAGGCGCAGGCCGGAGGCCTTCAGCGACGCGAGCGTCGCCTCGATGTCCTCCACCTGGTAGGCGACGTGGTGGATCCCCGGGCCCTTCTTCGCGAGGTACTTGCCGACCGGCGTGTCCGGGCCGAGCGGCTTCAGCAGCTCGACGTGACCTTCGCCGACGTCGAGCAGGATCGCCTCGACCCCCTGCTCCGTGACCGTCTCACGATGGACGACGGGCATTCTGAGCGCGCCCTCATAGAGCGCGAGCGCGGCGTCGAGGTCCTCGACGGCGACGCCGATGTGATCGATGCGGCCGAGCATGCGCGCCGGAGCATAGCGAGCGCCGTCGCGCGCCGAGCCCGACGCGCGCGCCCGCGCCGCGGCACGACGCCGCGCCGCCCCTACTCGACGCGCGCCAGCCGCGGGTTGGGCCGCTCGCGCCGCCCCGCCTTCGCGCACGGCGCGCCGTCGACGCGCACGACGTCGGCGGTGTAGTCGTTCTGGCCGCGGATCAGCGACGAGCCGACGCCGTAGGCGTCGACCGGCACGCCGTCGGCCTCGAAGGCGCGGATCCGCTCAGCGTCGAACCCGCCGGAGGCGACGATCCGCACGTGGCCGAAGCCGCCCGCGTCGAGCGCGCCGCGGACCTTCTCGACCAGTCGCGGATTGACTCCCGCGGGCTTGAAGTCGCCCAGCTCGTGCCACAGCGAGCGGTCGACCATCTGCTCGCCGGTGTCCAGCCGCACGCCCCAGAGGCGGTCGCCGAGCGCCTCCGCGACCGCCAGCGCGGTCGTGACCGAGTCGTTGTCCCAGTCGACCAGCACGGTCACGTTGACGTCGGGATCGAAGCGGTCGGCGAACTTGGTGGCCGCCAGCACGGTGTCGCCGCCGTACGCGGCGATCAGGCCGTGCGGGACGGTGCCGATCCCGCGACCGCCCCACCACGACGCCTGCGCCTCGGTCGAGACGCCGATCGCGCCGGCGACGTGCGCCGCCCAGCCGTCGCCGGTCTGCACCAGCCAGTGGTCGTGACGGGCGGGGAAGAACAGCACCTGCTTGCCGCCCGCGGCCTCGACGACCTCGCGCACGTTGCGCATCACCAGCGAGCGGCGCGCGAGCGTGCCGAGGTAGACCGTCTCGAGGTGGGCGAACAGCGTGTAGTCGCCGGCGATCGTCAGCACCGCCTCGCGCGGAGCGATCGCGTCGCCCTCGTGGAGGGCGTGGACCTCCAGCTCCTCCCAGCCCGGCAGCCACCTGCCGTCGGCGGCGCGGCGACCGGCGCACAGCTTCAGGATCGCGATCGCCTCATCGATCCCGCCGAGCAGCGAGTCGCGTTTCTGGAAGACCTGCAGCAGCACGCGCGGGTGACGGTCGTCGTCTTCGAGCAGCTGCTTCGTCGAGACGAAGTAGGCGTCGGAGTACCAGCCGTCGCGAATCCGCTCGACCGGCAGGCGGAACGTGTCGGGATCGAGCCGCTGTCGCTGCGCCACTATCTGAGCAGTTCCCGCGCGACGTCCTTGTAGAACGTCGCCGCGAAACCGAGATCGCGCACGTCGATCCGCTCGTTGGCGCTGTGCACGAGCGGCGCGGTCTCGAAGCGCGTCTGGTGCTGCTGCGGGAAGAAGCCGTAGGCGACGCAGTCGGGGAAGGCGGCGCGGAAGTGGCGCGAGTCGGTGAAGCCCGGCAGGATCAACGGGACGGTCGAGGCGGCCGGGTCCTGCGAGGAGATCCAGCCGTTGATCGCCTCGCGCAGCCGCGAGCCGACCGGCGAGCCGTTGCCGCTGATCCGCGAGTCGAACTCGAGCCGGTAGCCCTCCTCGGGGCCGAGCACCTCGGCGAGCGCGCGGCGGACCGACTCCTCGCCGAGCCCGGGCGGCACGCGGCAGTCGACGCTCAGCCGCGCGCGGCTGGGGATCACGTTGATCTTCTCGGAGGCCGAGACCTTCGTCGGCGTGAAGGTGACGCCGAACATCGGCTCGAACATCGGGATCAGGCGCGGGTCGGCGGCGGCCATGCGCGCCACGGCGGCCTGCGGGTCGGCGGGGTTCTCGCCGAGGCCGCGGAGGAAGGCGGCGGGCGCCTCGGTCAGCTCGTAGGAGGGCTGACGTGTCGCGAAGGCCTCCAGCAGCGGCGCCAGCTTCAGCAGCGCGTTGTCACCCATCTTCGGCTGCGAGGCGTGGCCGGCGACGCCGTCGGTCGTGAGCGTGAAGCGGAAGACGCCCTTCTCGGCGGTGCAGACGCCGTAGCGGCGTCTGCCGCGGTATTCGAAGACCTCGCCGCCGCCCTCGTTGAGGAGGTAGTCGCAGCGGACCTTGTCGGGGTGGTTCTGCGTCAGCCACTGCGCGCCGAGCGCGCCGCCGGTCTCCTCGTCGACGACCGAGACGACGAGCAGGTCGCCCTTCGCCGGCCGCCAGCCCTCGCGCGCGAGCGAGACGGCGGCGGCGACCTCGGCCGCCACCTGCGACTTCATGTCGAGCGCGCCGCGACCCCACAGGTAGCCGTCGGCGAGCGCCCCCGACCACGGGTCGTGCTCCCACTCGTCGGGGTTCGCGAGGACGGTGTCGACGTGGCCGAGCAGGCAGAGCGTCGGGCCCTCCGCTTCGCCGCGCAGCCGCGCGACGAGGTTCGGCCGCTCCTCCACCGCGCCGAGCAGCTCGACCTCGAAGCCGGCCGCGGTCAGGTGCGCGGCGAGGTACTCCTGGCAGGCGCGCTCGTTGCCGGGCGGGTTGACGGTGTCGAACTGGACGAGCCGCTGCAGCAGCTCGGTCGTCTCCTGCTGAAGGTCTGCGGGCATCGCGGGGGACTCTACGGCTTCACGGCGAGCCCGCGCAGGAGCCGCGCGAAGACGCCCTCCAGCGTCCTGGTCGCGTACTCGTGGCTGGGGCTGCCGCTCGTCAGCACGGCGACCGCGACGCTCTGCCGGCCGCGTCGCAGCAACGCGACCTGGTGCTCGACGGCGCCGCTGCCGCTGCCCCAGCCGCCCTTGAAGTACAGCGCCCAGCCGCGCGGCCGCACCTGCCCGATCCCCCAGCGCTGCGCCGGCACGACGCGCGCCAGCAGCCGCATCGCGTAGGCGCGGTGGCGTCGGACGACGCGGCGGTCGATCGCGCTGAAGAAGCGCGTCTGGTCGTCGGCGTCGATGCGGCTGCGGCCCCAGATGATCGGGTCGAGCACGAACCGCCGCATGCCGGCGCGATGGGCGACCGAGGCGACACCGCCGCTGCCGACGATCCCCAGCACGCGCGTCGCACTGCCGTTGTCCGACCAGCGGATCATCGGCTCCAGCAGCGCGCGGTCGCCGGCGTGCAGCGGACGGCCGCGAACCGGCGGATGGTCGAGGTAGGCGACCAGCAGCATCGCCTTCAGCACGCTCGCGGAGCCGACGCCGTCGCGCGCGTGGTGGCCCCACGCTCTGCCGTGCGCGCGCACTGAGATGCGCACGTCGCCGCTGCGGCCGCGCGCCCACGCGACGGCGGCGTGCAGCGGCGGTCTCCACGCCGCGGCACGCTGCTCGGCGAGCGCACGCCGTTCGGCGGCAGCGCGCCGCTCCGCGGCGGTCCGCTGCTCGTCGGCCGCGCTCGCGAGCGCCGGTGCGCACAGCAGCGCGAGCGCGAGCGCCGCCAGCACGGCGCGGCTGACGAGACGTGGCATCGCGGCAGTCTCCCGCGCGACCAGGACGGCGCGCACCGGACGGCATCGCCGGCGTGCGCCAGACTGCATCCCCATGAGCAGCCTCTTCGAGCCGCCCGAGCCCGACGCCGCGACGGTCCGCGCGAACGCGCCGCTGGCCGCGCGGATGCGGCCGCGGACGCTCGACGAGTACGTCGGCCAGGGTCACCTGCTGCACGACGGCTCGCCGCTGCGGACGGCGATCGAGTCGGGCCGGCCGCACTCGATGATCCTGCACGGCCCACCGGGGACCGGCAAGACGACGCTGGCGCGGATCGTCGCCGACAGCGCCGACGCCGTCTTCGAGGAGCTGAGCGCCGTGCAGGCCGGCAGACCGGAGGTGCGGGCGGTGATGGAGCGGGCGCAGCAGCGCCGCCGGCTCGACAGACGGACGGTCTTCTTCCTCGACGAGATCCACCGCTTCAACAAGGCGCAGCAGGACGCGCTGCTGCCGGCCGTCGAGGAGGGGCTCGTGACGCTGATCGGCGCGACGACCGAGAACCCCTCCTACGAGGTCAACGGCGCGCTGCTGTCACGGGCGCGCGTCTACGAGCTGAGAGAGCTCAGCGACGACGACGTGCGCACGCTGCTGCTGCGCGCGATCGAGCGCAGAGAGCTGGGGCTGGTGACGGTCGAGGACGAGGCGGTCGAACTCCTCACGGCCCGCGCCGCCGGCGACGCCCGCACGGCGCTCGGGGCGCTGGAGCTGGCCGCGACGACCGCGCCGGAGAGCGTCGTCACCGTCGCCCACGCCGAGGACGCGCTGCAGGGCCGGATCCTCCACTACGACCGTGCCGGCGACAACCACTACGACACGATCTCGGCCTGGATCAAGTCGACGCGCGGCTCGGACCCCGACGCCTCGCTCTACTACCTCGCGGTGATGCTGGAGGGCGGCGAGGACCCGCGCTTCATCGCACGCCGGATGGTGATCCTCGCCAGCGAGGACGTCGGCAACGCCGATCCGCAGGCGCTCCAGGTCGCGACCTCGACGGCCGCCGCGGTCGAGCTCGTCGGGCTGCCGGAGGGCGCCCACGCGCTCGCGCAGTGCGCGGTCTACCTGGCGCTGGCGCCGAAGTCGAACGCGGCCTACAAGGCGCTCGGCCGGGCGCGCGAGTACGTGCGCGACAAGGGCGCGGCGCGGCCGCCGGTGCCGCTGCGCTCGGGCGGCCGCGGCAAGGGCTACGACTACCCGCACGACCGGCCCGGCCACGTCTCGCCGCAGGAGCTGCTGCCGGAGTCGGTCGCCGGTCAGCGCTTCTGGCAGCCGAGCGCGACCGAGAGAGCGCTCGGCGAGCGCCACGAGCGGATCCGCAAGGCGCGGGGCAAGCAGCCCTAGGCGGTCTGCGGCAGGCGCGGGTTGGCGTACCGCAGCCGGCCCGGCAGCAGCGGCACGAGCACGCGGCGGGCGTACTCCTGGCCGCCGCGCAGCGCCAGCCCGCGCGCCGGGTCCCAGCGGAAGCCGTAGAGGCGGCGGATCTGCTTCGGCAGCAGGCCGACGGTGGCGAAGTTCGCGTACTCCAGCAGCGGCCGCACGTGCAGCGGCACCGGCGGCCGCATCACGATGTCGATCGCGGTCGCGCGCGCCGCGGGGCCGACGTGCAGGTCGCCGCCGTCGAGCATCCCGCGCATGTACTGGTCGAAGCCCTCGATCGTCTGCGGCATGTCGCGCTCGCGCAGCCCGAAGAGGCGGCCGAAAACGCGGTAGTCGCGCCAGTAGGCATCGCGTTCGTCACGCGTCAGGCGGCGCACGTAGCGCTCGTGGACGGTGATGCCGGAGTCGACCAGCGTCGCGAGGATCCACAGCAGCAGCGCCGGGTCGTCGGCCGCGTACGGCGTGCCGGCCGGGAAGCGGCCGGCCGGCTCGCTCAGCTCGCCCCTGATCCCGCCGTGCACTCTGCGCACGATCGCCGTCACCCGTTCGGCCTCGGCGCGCGGCCCGAAGACGACGAGGTTGACCGCCATCGCGGTGCGGTGGAGCCGCTCGTACGGCTCGTCCATCGCGCCCGTGTGGGCGAAGAAGCCGGCGAACGCGACCGGGTGCGCGGCCTGCATCAGCAGCGCGCGCGGTCCGGCCAGCGCGACGACCTGCTCGCGGTGGATCCGCCGGATCGTCGCGTCGTCGTCGTAGACCCCCTCGGCGCTCATCTCTCTCAGAGTACGAATGCGCGACGGCGATGGATGGAATGCTGACACCGTGAGCATGGACGCAAGCGAGCAGATCGAACGGCGGCTGTCGGAGCTGCGCATCCGCTGGGGCGGCTTCTGGCCCGACGACGACCTCTCGGCGATCGCCGCCGACGTGCGCCGCCGGATCGGCAGAGCCCGCGACGGATGGGCGCTGAGCGAGCTGGAGCCGCTGCCCGACGGCCACGTCGCCTTCGCGGCGCGGACCGAGCGCGACGGCGAGGCGGTCGTCCTGAAGGTCAACCCGCGCGAGCACCCCGACGCGCGCGATCTGCTCGCCGAAGGTCAGGCGCTGCGCTTCTGGGAGCCGACCGGCGCCGCCGCGCGACTGCTCGACGAGCGCGACGACGGCTTCACGCTGCTGCTGGAGGAGCTGCGTCCCGGCACGCCGCTCGACGCCGCCGGGCTGTCGTGGGAGGAGCGGCTGACGACGATCGGCCGCCTCGTCGCGCGCCTGCACCGCGCCGGCACGCCGCCGGCCGCGCTGCCCCGCCTCGGCGCCGGCTACGCCGACGGCTGGCGCAGCGCGCTGGCCGACGACAGACCGGCGCTCGCCGAGCTGGAGCTGCTGCTGCGCCCCGACGCCGACGACCTGCTGCTGCACGCCGACCTCCACGGCGGCAACGCGCTGCGCGCCGGCGACGAGTGGCGGGCGATCGACCCGCACGCCCTCCGCGGCGACCGCCATGCCGACGTCTGGGCACTGATCGATCCGCTCGCGCCGGCGCTGCCCGACGCGCCGCGCGCCGCGGCGGAGGAGGCGCGGCGCTGGCTCGAGCTGTACGCGGCCGCCGCCGAGCTGGAGCCGGAGCGGGCGGCCGCATGGACGTGCCTGCGGGCGCGTGCCGAGGCGCTCGCGATCGACCGCGACGGCTTCACCGCCTCCGACGAGGACCGCGCCTGGGCGACGCGGCTGCACCGGATCGCGAACGCGCTCGCCTGACCGGCGCGGAGGGTGCCGCGCTCGTCTGACGCGGTGCCGCTGCGCAAGCCGGGTACCCTGGTTCCAATGCCAGCACAGGCCTATACGGGCAAGGAATGCGTCTGCCAGTACCGCAAGGGAATCTGCGACCAGACCTGCGTCCGCGACATGCTCGACACGCCGTTCTACATCGCGTGTCTGAAGCTCAGAGGACGCCGCAGCCTCGTCGTCGGCGGCGGTGACATCGGCCTCGAGAAGGTCGAGGGGCTGCTCGCCTGCGACGGCGACGTGACGGTCGTCGCGCCCGACCTGCAGCCCGAGCTGCAGCGGCTCGCCGACGAGGGCTCGATCAACTGGATCGCCCGCCGCTACGAGCCCGCCGACCTGGAAGGGACGTTCATGGTGATCGCCGCCACGAACGACTCCGAGGTCAACATCGGCGTCTACGACGACGCCGAGAAGCGCGCGATGCTCGTCAACGTCGTCGACGTGCCGCCGCTGTGCAACTTCATCCTGCCCGCGATCGTGCGGACCGGTCCGCTCGCGATCGCGATCTCGACCGCGGGCGCCTCGCCGGCGCTGGCGAAGCGGATGAAGCACGAGATCTCGCAGCTGTTCGGCGAGGACTACGCGCGCCTGGCGGTGATCCTCAACGACGCCCGCGGCTGGGCGAAGTCGACGCTGCCGACCTACCAGGAGCGCAAGGACTTCTTCGAGTCGATCGTCAACGGCACGCCCGACCCGATCGAGCTGATCCGCGCCGGCGACGAGCAGGCCGTGCTCGACATCGTCGCGGCCGCGCAGCGGACCCACACGCCGGCGTAGGCGGGGCGGTGTCCGCTTTCGCGCGCGGACTCCGTCTCAACAGGTGACATGGATCTCGACCTCCTCATCGCCACCCACCGCCGCCCGATCGAGCGTCACCTGCGCCGCTACGTCGGCGACGCAGGCCTCGCCGAGGATCTCGCCCAGGAGGTCTTCCTGCGGGCCTGGCTGCACGTGCCCCGCGACATCTCGGAGGAGCGCCAGCGCGCCTGGCTCTTCCGCGTCGCCCGCAACGCCGCGATCGACGCGCTGCGCGCGCGCCGCCCGCACGACGACACCGCGCTGCTCGACGGCCTCGGCGCCGCAGCCGCGGCGCCGGCCGAGGACCACGACGAGCGGCTCGCGATCGAAGCCGCGCTGGCGCAACTGCCGGCGCGCGAGCGGGCGCTCGTGACGCTGCAGTTCGCCGGCTTCGGCCCGACCGACGCCGCGCGGTTGCTGCAGACGACGCCGGAGGCCGCGCGCAAGCGGCTGACGCGGGCGCGCGAGCGCTTCCGCGTCGCCTACGCCGGGCTGCGGCCGGCCGGAGAGCCGCCGCTGGTGCTGCTCGTCGCGCGCGACGACAACCCGGAGATCTACGAGGGCTGGCTCGGCGCCGGCGACGTGCGCGTGCGCCGCGTCGCGCCCGAGGACGCCTCGCGCCAGCTCGCGACCGCCCACGCGCTCGTGCTGACCGGCGACACGCACGACGTCCACCCGGCGATCTACGGGCAGCCGATCCGCGCCGCGCGCAACCCGCGCATCGAGGCCGACCGCACCGATGTCGCGATCGTGCGCGAGGCGCTCGCGACGCGGATGCCGGTGCTCGGGATCTGCCGCGGCCACCAGCTGATCAACGTCGCCCGCGGCGGCTCGCTGCACCAGGACCTCAGCGAGATCGGCCACGGCGACGGCGAGGAGCACAGTGAGGGCACGCACGCGATCGGCTCGCGTCGCGAGACGCTGTCGCGGCGGATGCTCGGCGCGCACGCCGCCGTCCCGACGCTCCACCACCAGGCGGTCGACCGCCTCGGCCGCGGGCTGACGGTCGCTTCGACCTCCCGCGACGGCCTGATCGAGGCGATCGAGGATCCGCGGCTGCCGTTCGCCGTCGGCGTGCAGTGGCACGCCGAGCTGCCGGAGGCGAGCGAGGCCGGCCGGCTGCTGCGCGACGGGCTGGTAGAAGCCGCGCACAAGCACGCCCTGGCCGCCTGAGGAAACCGCCTCGCGGCGCCGGACACGACCCGCCGAGCCTCAAAGGCCTCCGGCTTGATCGGCCCGGCCGGCCCGCGCCCGGCATCCACGATCCGGCTCCCTCCGGCGGCCAGGTAGCCTGAGCTGATGGCCGAGCTGACCCATCTCGACGACGAGGGCCGCGCGCGGATGGTCGACGTCGGCGCCAAGGCCGTCACCGACCGGCGCGCGGTCGCCCGCGCGACCGTGCGGATGGCGCCGACGACCGCCGCCGCCGTGCGCGACGGGAACGCCCCGAAGGGCGACGTGATCGCGGTCGCGCGGATCGCCGGGATCCAGGCGGCCAAGCGCACCTCCGAGCTGATCCCGCTCTGCCACGGGCTGCCGCTGTCGTTCGTCGACGTGGTCGCCGAGGTCGACGTCGAGGCGGGCATCGTGACGCTCACGACCGACGCCCGCACGAGCGCCCAGACGGGCGTCGAGATGGAGGCGCTGACAGCCGCGTCGGTCGCCGCGCTGACCGTCTACGACATGGTCAAGGGGATCGAGAAGGGCGTCGAGATCGCCGAGGTCGTGCTGCTGGAGAAGTCCGGCGGCCGGTCGGGCACGTGGCGGCGCGGCGGCTGACCGCGACGATGCGGCCGGCGGCGACGCTCTAGGCTGCGCGGCGATGCAAACGGCGATCCTGACGATCTCGACGACGCTCGCGCGCGGCGAGGGCGAAGACCTCTCCGGCGCCGAGCTGGAGCGGCTGGCTCGGGAGGCCGGCTGCGAGGTGGTCGCGCGCGACCGCGTCACCGACGATCGCTCGGCGATCGCGTCGATGTTGCGCGGCTACGCAAGCGAGCGGCTGCCGCTCGTCTTCACGACCGGCGGCACCGGCCTGACGCCCGACGACCACACGCCCGAGGCGACGCGCGACGTGATCGAGCGCGAGGCGCCCGGCTTCGCGGAGGCGCTGCGCGCCGAGTCGCTCAGATTCACTCCCTTCGCGATGGCCTCGCGCGGCGTCTCTGGGATCGCCGGCCGCACGCTGATCGTCAACCTGCCCGGCAGCCCGAAGGCGATCGCGCAGCTCTTCCCCGTCCTCGCGCCGACGCTCGCCCACGTCGTCGCGCAGCTGAATCGCAGCGGTGGACGCGGCGCCGGCCATTGAGCTGCGCGGCGTCGGGCGCCGCTATGGCGAGCGCTGGGCGCTGCGCGACACGTCGGTGACGGTCGCGTCCGGCGCGACGCTCGTCGTCTTCGGCCCCAACGGCGCCGGCAAGTCGACGCTGCTGCGGGTGCTCGCGACGCTGCTGCGGCCGCACGCCGGCGACGTGACCGTGCTCGGCGAGTCGCTGCCGAGAAGAGATTGGGCGGTACGCGGCAGAATCGGCCTGCTGGCGCACGACGCGCTGCTCTACCGCGACCTCAGCGCGCGCGAGAACCTGCGCTTCCACGCGCGCCTGCACCGCCTCGGCGAGGAGCGCGTCGAGCAGCTGCTGGAGCGCACGCGGCTGACCGGCCGCGCCGACGATCCGGTGCGCACGCTCTCGCGCGGCCTCCTGCAACGCGTCGCCGTCTGCCGCGCGATCCTGCACGACCCGCCGCTGCTGCTGCTCGACGAGCCGCGCGCCAACCTCGACCCGGCCGCGACCGAGCTGATCGAGCCGCTGATCGGGCGCGAGAGCGGCCGCACACGCGTGATCACCAGCCACGACCCGGCCGGCGGCCTCGCCGAGGCCGACCTCGCGCTGGGCCTGCGCGACGGCAGACCGGCGCTGCTGGCACCGGCCGCCGAGGTCGACGTCGTCGCGGTGGAGGCCTTGTATCGATGACGGGCGATCGCTCGGCCGGAGGCCTCGAATCGCCTTCGAGAACTCGCCAGGGGGCTCGTTCTCGCGCGTCTCGCCCGATGCGCCCCACGATGGTGCTGCTGCGCAAGGATCTGCTGCTGGAGCGGCGGGCGCCGGAGTCGGTTCCGGCGATGATGCTGTTCTCGATCGTCACCTTCGTGCTGTTCCACTTCGGCCTCGGCAGAGACGAGGTCGACGGCTCGCTGGCGGCAGGTGTGCTGCTCGTGACGATCCTCTTCGCCGCGATCCTCGGGATCAACCGGCTGTTCATCTCCGAGCATGCCGAAGGCGGCTTCGACGGCGTGCTGATGGCGCCGATCGACCGCACCGCGCTCTTCCTCGCGAAGGCGACCGCGCTCTTCCTCTTCCTCACGCTCGTCGAGCTGGTCGCGGTCCCGGCCTTCGCGATCCTGCTGCTCGGCCCCTCGCCGTGGGGCGCGCTGCCGGGCCTGCTCGTCACGCTCGCGCTGCTCAACGCGGCGCTGTCGCTGGTCGGCGCGCTCGTCTCCGCGCTTGCGATCCAGACCCGCTCGCGCGACCTGATCGTGCCGATCGTCGGGCTGCCGCTGCTGGTCCCGGCGCTGATCGGCGCGGCGCGCGCCTGCGCGCCATTGCTGGCCGACGGGGGCGCCTCCTGGCCGGCGGCGAAGTGGCTGTTGATGCTCGGCCTCTATGATCTCGTCTTCGGGCTTCTCGCCTACGCCGTGTTCGATTTCCTCCTGGAGGACTGACCGCATGTACGGGAAAGGGCTGCGAACGCTCACGTTCGCGACCCTCATCGCACTCTCCGCAACGTTCGCCCTCGTCGTCTTCTGGGCGCCGAACGATGCGGATCAGGGCTTCATCCAGAAGATCTTCTACGTCCACGTCCCCGTCGCCATCGTCACGCTCATCGCGTACGTGGTGGCCGGCGTGTTCGCGGTCAAGCACCTGCGCTCCGACGACCGCAGATGGGATCTGCGCTCGTACGTGGTGATCCACATCGCGCTGATCTTCAACATCGTCGGGCTGCTGACCGGCGCGATCTGGGCGAAGGCCTCGTGGGGCCACTGGTGGGTCTGGGACGAGCCGACGCTCGTCTCGTTCCTGATCGTGTTCCTGCTGTACGCGACCTACCAGCCGCTGCGCTTCTCGATCGAGGACCCGGAGAAGCAGGCGCGCTACGCGTCGGTCTTCGCGATCATCGCCGGCGCCTTCGTGCCGCTCAACTTCATGGCCGTGCGGATGGCGACCAGCCTCGTCCACCCGCGCACCTTCGCGACCGCCGAGGGCGGCCTCCCCGGCGAGATGATGTTCGTCTTCCTCGTCTCGATCGTCGCGATGAGCCTGCTGTTCTGGCTGATCGTCAAGTACGAGATCACCCAGAAGAACGTCACCTGGCAGCTGCGCGCGCTCAGACGCCGCCTGCTCGGCGACGACGCCGTCGCACCCCTCGGCCGCTCCGCCGCGCCGACGATCGCCCCGGAGAGAGCCACATGAACCCCCTCGCCCTGCTCGCCGCCGCCCCCGCGGTGCCGTACGACAAGGCCGGCCGCTACGTCGCGGCCGCCTTCATCGTCCTGTTCGCCTGCGTGCTGATCTACGTCGCGATCATGGCGACGAAGCTGCAGCGGCTGGAGCGCGAGCTGACCGACATCAACCGCGCGCTCGACGAGCGCGACCGCGCGCGGGCCGAGGCGCCCGACCCGGTCGGCCCGGCGGTGGGAGCCGCGACGACGCAGGAGACCGCTTCGTGAGCGAAGTGCTCGCGATCGGCGTCTCGCACAAGACCGCGCCCGTCGCGGTCCGCGAGCGGCTCGCGCTGACGCCCGGGAGGGTCAGCGAGTTCCTGCGCGACGTGCACGCCGTCGGCGACGTGCAGGAGGCGGTCGCGATCTCGACCTGCAACCGCACCGAGGTCTACGTCGTCGCCGGCGACCCGGTCGACGCCGAGTCGGCCGTGCTGAGCATGCTCGCGCGCAAGGCCGGCATCCGCCCGACCGAGCTGGCCGGCTCGATCTACTCGCTGCGCAACTGCGACGCCGCCCGCCACCTCTACCGCGTCACCAGCGGGCTGGAGTCGATGATCGTCGGCGAAGCCGAGGTCCAGGGCCAGGTCAAGCGCTCCTACGACGACGCGCTCAGCTCGCACTCGACCGGCCCGCTGACCAACCACCTCTTCCGCTCCGCGCTGGCGACCGGCAAGCGCGTTCGCAGCGAGACGAAGATCGGCGAGCGCCAGATGAGCGTCTCGTCGGTCGCCGCCGCGCTCGCGAGCGAGCAGCTCGACCAGGTCGAGCACGGGCAGGTGCTGCTCGTCGGCGCCGGTGAGACGAGCGAGCTGGCCGCCCGCGCGCTCGCCGCCCACGGCGTCGAGGCGATCTTCGTCGCCAACCGCGGCCGCGAGCGCGCGATCAGCCTCGCGCAGCGGTTCGGCGGCCAGGCGACCAGCTTCGACGCGCTGCCGGCCGAGCTGGAGCGCGCCGACGCCGTCATCTGCACGACCTCCTCGCCCCACGCGCTGCTCGGCGCCGACGAGATCGCGGCCGTGATGGAGCGCCGCGGCGGCCGTCCGCTGCTGATCCTCGACCTCGCCGTCCCGCGCGACGTCGAGCCCGAGGTGCGCGACGTGCCGGGCGTCTCGCTCTACAACGTCGACGACCTCAGCGCTGTCGTGCGCCGCAACAGATCGGTCCGCCAGGTCGAGGCGCAGCACGCCGAGGGGATCGTCGAAGAGGAGATCCAGCGCTTCGCCGAGTGGCTCGGCCAGCTCGAGGTGCTGCCGACCGTCGGCGCGCTGCGCGCCCGCGGCCAGGAGATCGCGCGGCAGATCGTGCGCGAGAACGCCGGCCGCTGGGAGACGGCGTCGGAGAAGGACCTGGAGCGTGTCGAGGCGCTCGCGCAGGCGGTCGTCAACCGCATCCTGCACGAGCCGACGCTGCGCATGAAGGGCATGGCGGACGACCGCATCCACCTTCGCATGCAGGTGATCCGCGACCTCTTCGGGCTCGAGGAGGAGCAGGACGAGCCGGCGGCCGAGCGGCCGCTCGCCGAGGTGCGTGCGCTGCGCCCGGGCCGGCGCGCGCAGAGCTGATGCGCGTCGGCACGCGCGGCAGCGCGCTGGCGCTCGTGCAGGCCCGCCACGTCGCGACGCTGCTCGGCGGCGAGCGCGCCGGTGTCGAGGTCGTGCCGATCACGACCAGCGGCGACCGCGGCGCGCTGCTGGGCGACAAGTCGCGCTGGGTCAAGGAGCTGGAGGCCGCGTTGCTGGCCAGGGAGATCGACCTCGCCGTCCACTCCGCCAAGGACGTGCCGGCGGAGCTGCCCGACGGGCTGGTGCTGGCCGGTGTTCCGGCGCGCAAGGACGCGCGCGACGCGCTCTGCGGCGCCCCGTCGCTGGCAGCCTTGGCGCCGGGCGCCGTCGTCGGCACGAGCAGCCTGCGGCGCGCCGCCGAGCTGCGCGCGCTGCGGCCCGACCTCGACGTCGTCGCGCTGCGCGGCAACGTCGACACGCGTCTGCGCAAGCTCGCCGACGGCGACGCCGCCGCGATCGTGCTGGCGGTCGCGGGGCTGGAGCGGCTCGGCCGCGCCGACGCGATCGACGCGCTGCTCGATGAACTGATCCCCGCCCCCGGCCAGGGCGCCCTGGCGCTGGAGACGCGCGCCGACGACAACGCCGCGCGCGAAGCCGCGGCGGCGATCGGCGACCGTGACGCGACCGCCTGCCTGGCAGCCGAGCGAGCGCTTGTCCGCAAGCTTGGCGCGACCTGCCACACGCCGCTCGGCGCGCACGCGACGCGTGGCGCCGACGGCGGCATGACGCTGCGCTCGTTCATCGGCCTGCCGGACGGCTCGCAGTGGCTGCGGGACGAGCTGAGCGCCGCGGCGGGTATCGATCCCGAGGTCTTCGGGACCGCCGCCGGCACGCGCCTGGAGGCGGCCGGCGCACGCGAGCTGCTGGCCGCCGCCGAGGCGCTCGCCGCCGGCTCCCCACCACCGGCATCGACACCTGAAGGGGTCAGACTTTGAGTCAGCCAGGGCGCGTGTACCTCGTGGGCGCTGGTCCCGGCGACCCCGGCCTGCTGACCGCGCGGGCGCTGGAGCTGATCGCGCGCGCCGACACGATCCTCTACGACCGCCTGATCCCCGTCACGTCGCTCGACGGCGCCCGCGCTGACGCCGAGCTGGTCTACGTCGGCAAGGAGGGCCGCGGCCCGTCAATGCCGCAGGAGCAGATCGACCGCCTGCTGGTCGAGCACGGCGGCGCCGGCAAGCAGGTCGTGCGGCTGAAGGGCGGCGACCCGTTCGTCTTCGGGCGCGGCGGCGAGGAGGCGCTGGTCCTGCGCGCCGCCGGGATCCCGTTCGAGGTCGTCCCCGGCGTCACCTCGGGCGTCGCCGCGCCGGCCTACGGCGGCATCCCCGTCACCCACCGCGACCGCGCCAGCGCCGTCGCGCTGATCACCGGCCACGAGGATCCCGCCAAGCCCGAGTCGGCGATCGACTGGCCGGCGCTCGCCGCCTTCCCCGGCACGCTCGTCTTCTACATGGGCGTCAAGCAGCTGCCGCGGATCGCCGAGCAGCTGATCGGCGGCGGCCGCGCCGCCGACGAGCCGGCCGCCGTGATCGAGCGCGGGACGCTGCCCGGCCAGCGGACGGTCGTCGCGACGCTCTCGACGATCGCCGACGAGGCGGCCGAGGCCGCGATCAGACCGCCGTCGATCACCGTCGTCGGCCCGGTCGCGGGGCTGCGCGACGAGGGGCTGCGCTGGTTCGAGGAGCGGCCGCTGGCCGGCCGCACCGTCGCGGTCACGCGCGCGCGGGCGCAGGCGAGCGGCCTCGCCGCACAGCTGCGTGAGCTGGGCGCCGAGGCGCTCGAGACGCCGGCGATCCGGATCGTCCCGGTCGACTCCGGTCTCGCGCTCGACCCGTCCGGCTACGACCTCGTCTGCCTGACCTCGCCCAACGGCGTCAGACACCTGTTCGAGCGACTCGCCGCCGGCGGCCGCGACGCACGGGCGCTGGCGGAGGCGACGGTCGCCGCGATCGGCCCCGGCACCGCCCGCGCGCTGCGCGCCCACGGCGTGATCGCCGACGTCGTGCCGGAGAGATTCGTCGCCGAGTCGCTGATCGAGGCCCTCGCCGAGGTCCCGGTCAGACGGGCGCTGATCGCCCGCGCGCGGGTCGCGCGCGACGTGCTGCCCGACGCGCTGCGGGCGCGCGGCGCCGAGGTCGACATCGTCGACCTCTACGAGACGGTCGCCGAGCGGCTCGATGGCGACGCTCGCGCCGCGGCCGGCAGCGCCGACTACGTCACCTTCACCTCCTCCTCGACGGTCCGCTTCTTCCTCGACGCGCTCGGCGGCGCCGACGCGATCGGCCCCGCGACGCGCTTGGTCTCGATCGGCCCGGTGACGAGCGCGACGCTGCGCGAGCTGGGCCTGGAGCCGCACGTCGAGGCGAGCGAGCACGACGTCGACGGCCTCGTCGCGGCGCTGCTGGCCGACGCCGCGGCGCAGGCGGCCGCGAGATGAGCCCCACGACGCAAGCAACCGTGTGAGCGCGCGCGACGCCGTGTACACCGGTACTCATCCGCTCGGCCTGCCGCGGCTGCACCACCGCACGATCGGTTCGACCAACGCGCGCGCACAGGCGCTGGCGGCTGCCGGCGCGCCGCACGGCACTCTCGTGACGAGCGCCGAGCAGACGGCCGGCCGTGGCCGGCAGGGACGGGCGTGGGCGACGCCGGCCGGCACGGCGCTGGCGGCGTCGATCGTGCTGCGCGACCCGCCGCCGCTGCTGACGCTCGCCGCCGCGCTCGCGGTCGCCGAGGTCGCGGCCGCGCTCGACGCGGCCGGGCGCGAGCCGGCGATCAAGTGGCCCAACGACGTGCTGCTCGACGGCCGCAAGGTCTCGGGGATCCTCGCCGAGGGGCGACTTCAGGACGGCTGGGCGGTGCTGGGGATCGGCATCAACGTCGCGATCGACCAGGCCGACTTCCCGCCCGAGCTGGCGGCGCGCGCGACGACGCTCGGGCGCCGGCCGGACGAGGTCGAACGGGCGCTCGAGCTGCTGCTGGCGGCGCTCGAACGGTGGCTCGACGCCGACAGCGCGACGCTGCTCGACGCCTACCGCGGACGCGACGCGCTCGCCGGCCGCGTCGTCAGCTGGGATGGCGGCAGCGGCACGGCCGCCGGGATCGCCGACGACGGCCGCCTGCGCGTGCGCGGCGACGACGGCGCCGAGCACCTGCTCGACGCCGGCGAAGTGCACATCGGCGCGCTGCCGGGCTGAGCGCCGGGCGGCGCCCTTCGGCGCATGGGCGCGACGCGATGCCGCGCCGCGGACGCCCGCGCTACTCGTCGGCGGTCGCCGCGGCGACCGCTCTTCTGGCTCTCGCGGCTCTTCTGGCCGGCGCTCTTCTTGCGGCGGCTCTGGCGGCAGCTCTGCTGGCCGGCGCTCTTCTCGCGGTGGCTCTGGCGGCAGCTCTTCTGGCGGGCGCTCTTCTCGCGGCGGCACTTCTCGCCGGCGCTCTTCTGGCGGCCCCCGCGACCGGCGCTCTTCTCACGGGCGCGGCTCTTCTGGCGGCCGCTCTCGCTCTCGGCGCTCTCGCGACCCTTTCTATCCCGACCCTCGCCACCGCGGCTCTCGCGGCCGCTCTTCTGGCGGGCGCTCTTCTCGCCGCGGCTCTCGCTCTCGGCGCTCTCGCGGCTCTTGCGGCGGCTGCCGTTCTCGTCGCCGGCGCCCTTCTCGCGGCCGCTCTGCGCGGTCTCGGGTCGGTGCCGTTGGCCGCGACGCGCACGGCCTCCGCCGCCGCGGTGACGGCGTCGAGGATCCCCGGTGCCGTCGACGAGCGACGGGCGCGCGGTCTTCTCTGCAGCTCCTCGACGACCGTCGGGACCAGCTCGAGCTGTTCGGTCGCTGCCGCGCCTCTTCTCGCGCGCGCTCGTCTCGCTCTCGGCGCTCTCGCCGCCTCAGCGTCGCCAGTGCCTCTCGCGCTCACAGCGGCCAACTCGACATCGGCGCCGCCGGCTCTCCTCGCCGTCCGGCGCGCGCGTCTCGCTCTCGGCGCGGGCGCGGCGTCGCTCGCCGCCGCCGTGCCAGCTGCCTCGGGCATGCCGGACTCGGCCGGCGAGACCGGGGCCTCCGGCGCGGGCGCCTCGGCGCCGGCCTCGGACGCGGGGGCAGCCGGCGCAGCCGACTCCGGCGCGTCGGCCTCAGCCGTGCGCTCACCGTCGCGGCGCGGACCGCCGTCGGGCGCTCCGCCGCCTCTGCGGCCGCGCGAGCCGCGCCGCCGACGCGAGCCCCTTCTCGAACGTTGCTGATCGCCGTCGCCGGAGCCGACGACGGCCGCCTCGCGGCCGTCGGCGAGCGCCTCGTCGAGCACGTCTGATTCAGGCCCGCCCGCCCCGTCGCCGTCGTGATCGAGCGCGTCGGTCGCGACCGCGGTCGCGGCCAGCGCCTCCTCGGGCGCGGCGCCCTGATTCGCTCCCTTGCGACGACGACGCGCCCCGCGGGAGCGCCTGCCTCTGGGGAAGTTCCGCAGCAGCTCGCGCGCGAGCGCCGAGGGCTTGCGCGCCATCCTCGTACGGGCGCCCCGAAGGGCCTCCTCGGCCTCCGGCGTGTGCGCGAGCGCGGCGGCGAGCAGCGCGGCGGAGAGCCGGCGGTCCTGTCTCCTCGACGCGTGCACGAGCCGGCGCGCGTTGCGCGCATGCGCCCCGCCGGAGGAGTTGACGAGCAGGCCCAGCAGGCGCTTGGTCTCGGGCCAGCGCTGCACGGCGTACTCCTCGTGCACCTCGCGCGTGTACTCGGCCATCCGCCAGATCCAGGCATTCGCTTGGTCCCTACGGCCAATCCTCTTCTCGGCGAGCGCCTGCAGCATGATCTTGACGCCCTCGCGGCGCTCGTCGCGCGGCCAGGTGCCCATCAGGTCGATCGCCTGGTCGAACGCCTCCGCATCCCTCGCGGCGGCGATCTCCTGCAGCGCCCGCAGGCGCAGCTGCGCGTTGCGGTTGCGCTCGACGGCGGTGATCAGGAAGCGGCGCTTGAGGTCGCCCTGGCGGTCGAAGTGCAGCATCGCCTTCGCGCGCCGCCAGCCGTTCGGCGCCACGCGCGCGCCGGCCAACGCCGCCCACACGTGCTGCTCGCCGTAGTCGAGGTGGTCGACGGCGATCCGCCACAGCTCGCGCTCGAAGACCTCGGCACGTCTCTCGGGATCGGGCGTCACCGGCAGCACGCGGCGCTCGACGCGCACACGCCGGCCGCGGCCGCGGCGGACGGGCCCGACGACGATCGCGCCGCCGCGGTAGACGTCGCGGTCGAGCAGCGAGTGAAGCGTGATGACCGACTCGTCGTTCTTCGTCGCCGGGTGGACGAAGTCGACGACGATGCCGGCCTCCTTGCCCTGGTGGCGACGCGTGACGCGGCCGACGCGCTGCTGGTAGATGCGCTTGGAGGCGGTCGGCGCGAGGTGCATGCAGACGGTCGCGCGCGGCGAGTTCCAACCCTCGGCGAGCAGCTGCGCGTTGATCAGCACGTCGATCTTGCCGCGCTCGTAGTCGGCGAGGATCCGCGCCAGCTCGCGCTTGGGAGTCTCGCCGGAGACGGCCTGCGCCTTCATGCCGACGTCGCGGAATGCCTGCGCGACGTTGTAGGCGTGGCGCACGCCGGCGGTGTAGACGACGCCGGGCACGCCGTTGAAGCGCGTCTTGTAGAGGTCGGCGATCGCGAGGTTGAACGGCAGCTGATCGAGCAGCTCGGCCAGCATCTCCTGGTCGAACTCGGTGTCGACCTCGCCGCGGCGCAGCGGCACCTTGGCGATCGTGCGGACGCCCGGGCCGGGCGGGATGCGGATGCAGCGCAGCGGCGAGATGACGCCGCGGCGGGCGGCCTGCGCGAGGTCGAAGCGCGAGGTCTGCGTCGGGAAGAGGTCGGTGACGTGGCGGGCGATCAGCGCGCCGGTCGCGGTCATGCCGACGAAGACGGGGCCGGCCCACTGACGGATCGAGCCGCTCGTCTTCTCGCCGAGCGCCGTGTGGGCCTCGTCGCAGATGACGATCGTGTAGGCGTCGGAGATTCTGCCGGCGTTGCGGACGAACCACTGGTAGGTCTCGACGGTGACCGGGCCCCTCGGGCTGTCCTGTCCGGCCAGCAGCGGCGCCGATATGCGGTCGGCGTACCCGCGCTCTCTCAGCTCGCCGTGGAACTGGTCGACGAGGTTGCGGCGGTGGGTCAGGATCAGCACGCCGCCGGTGCGCGAGGCCTCGACGAAGCCGAGCGCGGCGACCGTCTTGCCGGCGCCGGTCGCATGCTCGAACCAGAAGCGGCGGGCGGCGTTGGGATCCTCGGGCTGCTCGGCGAGCTGGACGTTGTCGTCCTCCTCGCCCTGGTCGTCCTGCCAGTCCTGCGGCTCCTCGTCGGGCTCGCCCTCGTCGAGGTCGATGTCCTCCTCGCCGGGGATCGCGGAGGAGGCCAGCTCGGCCGGCTCCTCGACCGGCTGCGGCGTCCCGTTGGACCCGTTGCCGGTGCGTTGAACCTCCGCCATCAGGGCGGTCAGCGTGCCGGAGAGCGCGTCGACCTGGTGCGGGTTGAGCAGCGTGCCGTCGGCGAGGTGCGCCTCCTCCTCGCTCAGCAGCCGTTCGAGGCCGACGAGCAGCGAGTACTCGCGCCGCCACGCGACGGACGGCACCTTGGCGCCGCCGGCGATCTCGGCCAGAGCAGCGTCGAGCGCGCGCCGACGGGCGCTGCCGGGCGCGAGCGCGTCAGCGGGCTCTTCGCCGTCGTGGACGAAGCGCTCTCGCGTGAAGCGCTCAGCGCTCGCAATTGATCTGGCGTCAGGAAGGGACGTTGATTCAGCCATCAAACGGCGTACAGGCGTAGCCTCGAGTTGGACGTTGCCTCTGAGACAAAATGAGCCGCGGTGGTGCTTTTCGGCGACTCAGAGGACCGGCGTCGGCCGGGCACGGAGGGGGTTCCTCACAGTGCTCCCCCCGTGCAACACAGCAGGATATCCGTATTGAAGCAGATAGGGCGTCCGGATCGACCGATGTGCCAAGCTTTTCGCGATGCGCCGCCTCCCCGTCCTGATCGCCTGCTGCATGCTCGCGGCGGCTTTGCTCACAGGATGTGGAGGGGACGAGCCGTCGGGCGACGTGCCGACCCCCGCCGAGGCGAGAGCGGCGCTGAGAGGGTCGCCGCCGCCGCTGGCGGCGCTCCACGCCCAGGCGAACGAGCTGCTGCCCGGTGAGACGGCCGCGTTCGAGAGACGGCTGGCAGAGCTGAGGGGCTATCCGGTCGTCGTCAACGCGTGGGGGTCGTGGTGCGGCCCGTGCAAGGAGGAGTTCCCCGTCTTCCAGCGGCTGGCGACGAGATACGGCAGATCGGTCGCCTTCCTCGGCCTCGACGTGACCGATCCCGAGGACGACGCCCGCGCGTGGCTGAGAAGAAACCCGGTGCCGTATCCGAGCTTCCTCGACCCCGACGAGAAGGTGGCGCGCAAGATCGGCGCGCGCGTCGGCCTGCCGACGACCGTCTTCTACGGCAGAGACGGCGAGGTCGCGACGATCAAGCAGGGCCCGTTCCGCGACGACGCCGACCTCGAGACGTACCTGCAGCGCTACCTCGGAGCGGTTCCGACGTCATGACGGTCGAGATCCGGCGCGTCGCCGGCCGTGCCGAGATGGAGGCCGCGCTGGCGGTGCGCGACCGCGTCTTCTGCGTCGAGCAGGGCGTTCCCAAGCGCGAGGAGCAGGACGGGCGCGACCGCGAGGCGCTCCACCTCGTCGCCGTCGAGGAGGGCGTCGTGATCGGCACCTGCCGGCTGCTGTTCGTCGACCGCACGGTGCAGTTCAGCCGCCTCGCGGTCGAGCAGACGGCGCGCCGTCGCGGGATCGCGTCACGGCTGCTGCAAGCCGCCGACGCGGAGGCGATCGGCGCCGGCGCGCGCCGGATCGTGCTGCACGCGCAAACCTACGCCGCCGACCTCTACCTCGCCGACGGCTACGAGCCGCGCGGTCACGTCTTCGTCGAAGCGGGCATAGAGCACATCGCGATGGAGAAGCGGCTTGTCTGAGATCCGTGTCGATCCGCTCACCGGCCTGCGCACGATCATCGCCGCCGACCGCGCCAACCGGCCGGGCGCCGGCCTCAGCGCGACGCCGGCCGAGCCGCTGGACCCCGCGACCGATCCGTTCGCCGAAGGCCACGAGCAGCAGACCCCGCCCGAGCTGTACGCGCTGCGCCCCGGCGTCGAGCAGCCCGCGCCCGACACGCCCGGCTGGAGCGTGCGCGTCGTGCCGAACCGCTACCCGGCGCTCGCCGCCGAGGCGCCGGAGCCCGCGCTGGAGGCCAACCGCGACCTCTTCACCGCGGCGCCCGCGCGCGGCGCGCACGAGGTGATCGTCAACGCGCCGCAGTCGGTCACCGCGCTCGCCGACCTGCCGGTCGAGCAGGTCGTGACGGCGATGGAGGTGTGGCGCGAGCGGATGCGCGCCCACGCCGGCGCCGCCTGCCGTCACCTGCTCGTCAACGAGCGGCGCGAGGCCGGCGCCTCGCTGCCGCACACGCATGCGCAGCTGTACGCGCTCGACTTCGTGCCGGCCGCGATCGCCCGTGAGCGCGAGCGCTTCGGCGCCTACGCCGTCCGCACGATGGGCGGCAACCTGCTCGCCGACCTGCTCCAGGAGGAGGTCCGGCGGCGCGAGCGGATCGTCGCGATCGACGACGAGGCGGTCGCGATCGCGCCGTACGGCAGCCGCCTGCCGTACCAGCTGATGATCGTCCCGCGGCAGGCGCGCGACCGCTTCGAGGACGACGGGCCGATCGCGGCCGCGCTGCTGCACGACGTGCTCGGCCGGCTCGGCCGTCAGCTCGGCGCCAACCCGCCGTTGAATCTGTGGGTGCGCACGGCGCCCAGCGGCGCCGACCACTTCTGCTGGCGGATCGACGTGCTGCCGCGCCTGACCCACCTCGCCGGGCTGGAGCTCGGCACCGGCGTCAACCTCAACATCGTCGCGCCCGAGCGCGCCGCCGCCGAGCTGCGCGAGGCGTAGGAGCGGTGCGCGCCCTCGTCCAGCGCGTCTCGCGCGCGAGCGTGCGCGTCGACGGCGAGACCGTCGGACAGATCGGCCCGGGGCTGCTCGTGCTGCTCGGCGTCACGCACGACGACGGCGAGCGCGAGGCCGACCGGCTCGCCGACAAGCTGCTGGCGCTGCGGCTCTTCCCGGACGCCGACGGGCGCATGAACGAGCCGCTCGGCCCCGCTCGCGGCATCCTCTGCGTCAGCCAGTTCACGCTCTACGGCGACACGCGCAAGGGCACGCGCCCGAGCTGGGGCGCGGCGGCGCCCGGCGAGCTGGCGCAGCCGCTCTACGAACGCGTCTGCGAACGGCTCGGCGCCGAGCGCGGTGTCTTCGGCGCGCAGATGGAGGTCGAGTCGGTCGGCGACGGACCGGTGACACTGCTGGTCGAAGTCGCCGCGCAGTAGGCTCCGCGACCATGCCGCCGACCGATCGCTACGTCATCCGCTTCGCGGCCGAGCCGCCGCAGGAGACGCTCCCCTACGGCCGCTGGGCCGACACGCTCCGCAGCTGGTTCCTCGAGGCCGTCGACGCGATCGACCCGGGCGAGGACGAGATCGGCGAGCCCGGCGACGTCGTCTGGTTCCCGGACCGCAGCTACGGCGGCCGCACCTACGTGCCGGCGACGGCGCGCACCTCGACCGGCCTGGAGCTGTTCGGCTACGTCTCCTTCGCGGAGGGGGCCGGCGGCGCGCCCGACGACTTCGCCGCCCACGCCGACTTCACCAGCGAGACGGCCGACGCCAACCCCGAGTGGCAGATCGACCTCAACGAGGAGGTCGTCGGCAGCTGGCGCGGCCACAACGGCAGAACGGCCGACATGACGCTGATCTGGGGGATCCCGCTCGTCAAGAACGGCGCGATCGTGACCGCGGAGCTGGCCGACCTCGCCGTCGACCAGTGCGAGCTGGTCGACTACCGCTTCACGCTCATCGCCCCGGACGCCTACCGCTCCGACTACCTCGACGTGAAGCTCTTCTCGGCCGCCGGCGACGAGCTGGCGCGCGAGTCGCTCTACGTCGAGGACGACGACGAAGACGAGGAAGAAGAAGCCTAGGTCCGGACGCGCGGGTCGAGGTAGGCGTAGACCACGTCGACCACGAGGTTCGCGAGCACGACGAAGAGCGCGGCCAACAGGACCGTGCCCTGGATCACGGGGAAGTCGGCGTAGCGGATCGCATCGAGGCTGAGGCTGCCGATGCCCGGCACGTTGAAGACGGTCTCGGTCAGCAGCGCGCCGCCGAGCAGCACTCCGAGGTCGATCCCCAGCAGCGTCACGACCGGCGTGATCGCGACGCGCAGGCCGTGGCGCAGGACGACCTGCCGCTCCGGGATCCCCTTCGCGCGCGCCGTACGGACGAAGTCCTCGCTCATCGTCTCGATCAGGCTGGAGCGCAGCATCCGCGCGTAGACGCCGGCGAAGGCGCCGGCCAGCACCAGCCACGGCAGCAGCAGCGAGCCGAACCAGCCGCCGGGATCCTCCGTCAGCCCGACGTAGGAGTTGGCGCCCGGCAGCAGCGGGAAGCGGCCGATGTCGTCCGCGAACAGGTAGAGCGCGAGCAGGCCGACCCAGTAGACGGGCGCGGAGATCGCGATCAGCGCCCCGCCCATGAAGAGGCGGTCGACCCACGTCCGCCGCCGCAGTGCCGAGACGATCCCGATCGGCGTCGCGATCGCGACCCACAGGACCGCGGCGCCGACGGTCAACGCGAGCGTCGCCGGCAGCCGGTCGCGCAGCAGCGAGGAGACCGAAGCGCCGCTGTAGTAGCTGTAGCCGAGGTCGAAGTGGAGGAAGATCCCCTTCACGTACGTCCAGAACTGGGTGTAGACCGGCTCGTCGAGGCCGAGCTGTGCGCGGATCTGCGCGATCGTCTCCGGCGAGGCGTTCTTGCCCGCGCGCAGCACCGCCGGGTCGCCCGACGGCAGCAGGAAGAAGAGCGCGAAGGTGACCGCGCAGACGCACAGGAGCACGACGACCGACCACAGCAGCCGCCGGACGATGTAGCCGATCATCGCCGGCGCGCCCCGTCGAGGGCGCGCCGACGCTGACGCGGCCCTATCTCAGGGAGCTGAAGGCGAGGTCGCAGTGCCCCTGGTTCCACAGCTGGTTGGCGCAGCGCACGTCCTCCGAGGAGACGACCGGCTGCTTGTCCCACAGCCATGGGATCGCAGCACCGGTCTCGGTGATCATGCGATCGATGTTCGCCCACGCCTCGGCGCGTTCCTGCTCGTCGACGATCAACTCGGCTCTCGCCATCGCCGCGTTGATGCTCGGATCGTTGAGCTGCGGCCAGTTGGGGTTGCTGCCCTCCTCCATGCTGATCGCGGCGCCGTTGAAGGCGGCGTCGAGCACCGTCTGGGCGTCGGCGAAGTCGCGGATCCAGCCGAGGTTGGGGCAGACGTTGACTCTCGCTCTCGGCGACGCGCAGTAGCGGCCCATCATCGTGCCGGCGTCGACCAGCTGCAGTCTCGTCTTGAAGCCGAGGCTTCTGAGCGCCTCGTCGACCAGCTCCGCGTTCTTGTCGGAGGGGTCGCCGGAGTCCCCGACGACCGAGATCGTCTCCTCGCCGGTGTATCTGCCGTCCGGGTAGCCGGCAGCGGCCATGTATCTCTTCGCGACGTCGGGATCGCCCGCTGGGTCGGCGAGGAAGTCGACGCCGGTCCCTCTCAGCCCGCCTGCCTGCTCGAAGCCGGGGACGCCGGGGTAGAGGAAGTGCGTCGCGACGTCGCCGAGCACCTCGCCGCCGCGCACGAGCCGCATCTGCTCGCGGTCGAGCTGGGCGGCGACCGCCTTGCGCAGGTCGGGATCGTCGAACGGCGGGATCGCCGTGTTGAGCGCCGTGTAGCGGTTGCCGGCGCCGGGGCTGAAGTAGATCTGCTCGGGGCTCTGCTGGACGGCGCGCTTGACGATCGCGGCCGTCGGCGTGTCGCCGAGCGTCATCCCGTCGCCCTCCAGCACCTGCCGTCCGGCGACGTTGGGGTCGTTGCCGACCGACCATTCGATCCCATCGAGGTAGGCCGGGCGGTCGTCGGTCGCCGGATCCCAGTTCGGGTTGCGCTTCAGCACGTATCTGCGGCCGGGCACGATCCCGACGCCCTGGACCGTCCCGTCGGGCTTGGCGTCGAACATGTAGGGGCCGGTCGCGACCTGGTGGGCCGAGTACTCGCTGACCCCTCCGGACGGTCTCTCGTCATATCTGCGCGCGACCTCCGGCGGGACCGGAGCCGACAACGGCAGCACGGTCGCCGCCGCCAGCACGGTGCCGGTCGGGCGCGTCAATCTGAAGACGACCGTCTGGTCGTCGGGGGTCGTGATGCCCGCGATCGGGCCGCCCTCAGCTCTGTCGGCGCCGATGACGTCACCGTAGTAAACACCGGCGTACCCGTTTGCGACCGACGGGTTGAAACCGCGCTCGATCGCGTACTTCACGTCTCTGGAGGTGACCTCACGGTTCACCGGCGGGCTGTATCTGACACCTCTGCGAATTCTCACGGTGACGGTTCTGCCGTCGGCGGAGACCTGCGGCGGTCCGTCCGCGAGGTCCGGCACGGCTCTCGTCGGGTCACTCGGCTCGTAGCGGTAGAGCGGCCGAACCGTCCCGCCGAGCACGTTGAACGCGGCGCTGGAGTAGGTCGCGCCGGAGTCCAGCGGCGCCGCCAGGTCCTCCTCGGTGACGACTCTCAGCACGCCCCCTCTTCTCCCGCCCGCGCCGTCGTCCGCTCTCGCGGTGTTCTCGGCGACGGTGCCGCCGTCCGTGCCGCCGTCGTCGTCGCCGCCGGAGCCGCAGGCGGCCAGCAGCGATGCGAGGGTCATGCAGAGGAGGCTCACGAGGAGCATCCGCACGACGGATCGCGGCATGGTGGGTCCTTTCATGGGCAGGTGAGAAAGAGGTTTCACAGTTGAGTTCTCGGATCGAGTGCGTCTTGCACGCCGTCCCCCAGCAGGTTGAACGCCATCACAGTGACGAGCAGCGCCAGCCCGGGGAAGAGCATGTACCACCATTGCGTATCGAAGTTCGGTGCTGCGTCAGAGATCATCGAGCCCCAGCTCGGTGTCGACGGTGACACTCCCACTCCCAGGAAGGACAGCGCCGCCTCGAACAAGATCGTCTGCGGGATCATCAGACTTGAGTAGACGATGATCGTGCCGGCGAGATTGGGCACGATCTCGCGCACGACGATCTGCCGGTCGGAGGCGCCCGCGAGCCGCGCCGCGTCGACGAACTCGCGCTCGCGCAGCGATATCACCTGACCGCGCACGACGCGCGCGATCACCGTCCAGCCGATCACCGCGACGACCAGCAGCACCGTCCGCAGTCCGGGCTCGATCAGGCCGCCGGCGCAGCCGTCGCCGAGCGTGCAGGCGGAGGCGATCCCGAGGCCGAGCAGCAGCACGGGGAAGGCCAGCATCACGTCGACCAGACCCGACAGCAGCGTGTCGACCCAGCCGCGGTGCCAGCCGGCCAGCAAGCCGAGCGTCACGCCCATCACTACGGCGATCGCGGTGCCCGCGAAGCCGACGAAGAGCGAGACGCGCGCGCCGTAGACGGTGCGCGAGAAGACGTCGCGGCCGAAGTCGTCGACGCCGAAGAGGTGCTCGGAGCTGGGACCGGCGGGGGCGCCGAAGGCGTCGAGCGCGTCGCGGTCGCGCACGTTCGGCGGCGGTGCGCCGACGAGCTTCACGACGAGCGGCGCCAGCAGCGCCACCAGCACCAGCGCGACGATCACGGCGAGCGCCCCGAGCGCGACGCGATCGCGCCGCAGCCGGATCCAGAAGAGCTGTGCGGGGGAGCGGGCGTGCAGTCCGGCCGCTTCGCCGAGCGGCAGATCGGCCGGCGGCTCGTGCAGGAGACCTGGCGCGCCGACGCTCATCGGACGGCCCCCGCCGTCCGCGATTCAAGCCCGAGAGTTGCATCGCCGATGGCACCCATCCGAACCGTTCCCTGTTCGCGCACGGGGGTTCGTCTCCTGTCTGGAACCGTGACATAGCACAGGCTCGCGGCGTATACATGAACCATTACGCTGTGCCATGCGCCCCGGTAGCTCAGTTGGATAGAGCGACTCCCTCCTAAGGAGTAGGCCGCTGGTTCGAATCCAGCTCGGGGCATCGAGGGGCGGTCAGACGTTCATCGACCGGGGCGCGAAAGGTACGGAGCCGACGCGGATCGGCGCATGCGGGCATGCTGTTTGACGTGCTCGAACCGGCGCGCAGACGGATGCGGCTGAGCAGCCGCCTCGACGACGTGCGGCGCGCGGCGCTGCCGATCGCGCAGGCGACGCTCGCGGCGGGCGCGGCGTGGTTGCTGGCGACCGAGGTCTTCCATCACCAGCGGCCGTTCTTCGCCCCGATCTCGGCGATCATCTGCCTCGGCGCGACCTACCTGGAGCGCGGCCGCCGCACCGTCGAGCTGATGATCGGCGTGACGCTCGGGATCGCCGTCGGCGACCTGCTGATCGCGGCGATCGGCGTCGGCACGCTGCAGCTGATGGGCGTGATCGCGCTGGCGATGGCGGTCGCGGTCTTCGTCGGCGGCGGTCCGATCCTGATCACGCAGGCGGCCGTCTCGGCGATCCTCGTCGTGACGCTGCAGCCGCCGACGGAGGGGATCTACTGGGGGCGGATGATCGACGCCTTCACCGGCGGCCTGCTCGGGATCGCCGTCTCGATCCTGATCCCCGTCGACCCGCTCGCGCTCGCGCGCCGCACGGTCCGCCCGCTGCTCGACGAGCTGGCCGGGGCGCTGGAGGACGTCGCGACCGCGCTCGACGAGGGTCGCACCGACGCCTGCGAGCGAGCGCTCGCGCGGGCGCGCACGCTCGACACGAAGTCGGGCGCCTTTCACAGCGCGGTGATCGCCGCCGGTGAGACGGCGCGGCTGGCGCCGCCGCGCTGGAGCGCGAGGGATCAGCTCGTCCACTACGCCGAAGCCGACCCGCAGCTCGACAACGCCGTCCGCAACGTGCGCGTGCTCGCGCGCGGCGCGCTGCGCGCGCTGCAGCTGCACGACCACGTGCCACCCGACATCCCGCTCGCGCTGCGCGAGCTGGCGGCCGCGGTGCGCGGCTTCGACGATGCGCTCGCCGACCCGCACGGCCGCGCCGCGAAGGCGCCGCGCGCCGCCGCGCTGCGGGCCGCGGCGCGCGCGACGCTGGTGCTGGAGCGGACCGGCAACATGTCCGTCAGCGTGCTCGTCGGGCAGGTGCGCTCGACCGCCGTCGACCTGCTGCGCGGCCTCGGACTCGACGGCGACGAGGCGCGCGCGGCGGTCCGCGCGGCGGCGCAGGAGGTCGCGGCCGAGGAGCTGGAGGGTGCCGGCGCGGGAGTTCCCCACCGGTCGCTGCACTAGGCTGGAGGGATGTCCAGGACGGGGCGACGCGTCGTGCTGCTGACGGTCTGTGCGCTGTCAGCCGGCGTCGCGACGGTGAAGGCGTTCGGCGGCCTCGGCGACGACGGCGCCGCGCGCACGATCACGACGACGGTCCCGGCGGAGACGGCGCAGGTGCCGCTGGCGCCGGCCGGCCCGACCCCTTCGCTGCCCGACGGCTGGCGCCGCGTGCGCGACAGACAGGGTGGCTTCAGCGTGGGGCTGCCGCCCGGCTGGGCGGCGAGACGCAGCGGCGGCACGCTGGTGCTGCGCTCGCGCGACCGCACGCTCGCGATCGCCGTCGGCGCCGATCGCAGCGCGCCGGGCAGAGTCGCCGCGCCGAGCGCCTACGCGCGCGAGGCGATCGAGAGCCTGAGGGGCTACAGAGGGCTGCGCTCCTCGCCGTCGCGCACCGTCCAGACCGCGCCGTATCCCGGCGCCCTGGCCACGGCGACCGGCACCTACGCCGACACCGGCGTCAAGCAGGCGATCACGCTCGTCGCGCTGCAGCGCAGAGGCGACGCGACCTTCACGCTGCTCGCCTTCCGCAGCGCCCAGTCGCCGCAGTCGCCGGCCCAACGCGTCGTCGACAGAATCGTCGACACGGTCCACGCCGAGCGGCCTGCGTAGCGGCGCCGCTCAGCAGCCCCACGCCGACGCCGACGCGGAGCGACTCCGCGCTCCCTACTTGTCCGGGCGGCCGGGGTAGACGTCGTCGATCGTGCTGAGCGCGACGTACGGCGCCTGGGCCGCCTGCTCGATCGCGGCGGCGCCGCCAGCGAGGCGGTCGCAGATCGCGACGACGCCGCAGATCTCGTAGCCCTCGGCGCGCACCGCCTCGATCGCCTTGACGGTCGAGCCGCCGGTCGTGACGACGTCCTCGACGATCAGGCAGCGGTCGCCGGCGGTCAGCAGCGGACCCTCGATGCGACGGGAGAGCCCATGCGCCTTCGTCTCCTTGCGGACGAAGAAGGCCTTCACGTCGGCGCCGCCCGCGAGCGCGGCGCAGGCGAGCGGGTCAGCGCCCATCGTGAGGCCGCCGACCGCGGTCGCGCCGAGCGCGCGCGCCTGTTCGGCGATCAGCACGCCGGCGGCGAAGAAGCCCTCCGGCAGCAGCACCGCGCGCTTGACGTCGACGAGGTACTGCGCGGTCGCGCCGCTGGTCAGCACGACCTCGCCGATCACCAGCGCCTCCTGGCGCAACGCCGCGACGAGGCGCTCGCGCGCCTCGTCAGCGCCGTACGGGGGCTCGACGACCGCCACCGGGCTCAGTAGTAGACGTCGATCTGATCGCCGAGCTGCACCCAGTTGTAGATGTCGAGCGCGACGCGGATCGGCACCCGCAGGCAGCCGTGGCTGGCGGGGTAGGTCGGGACCGACGGGTAGCCGTGAATGGCGTAGCCGCGGATGAAGTAGCTGGAGTGGACCATGCCTCTGTTGTTCACGCCGGGCTGCTTCCAGTAGAAGCGGTAGTTGCCGAGCACGGTCGGCGTGACGGAGGCGCCGGAGCTGGTCGTGTAGGTGCGCAGCACTCTGCCGTTCTCGATCAGCGCGAGCACCTGCTGGCTGAGGTTGGCCTCGACGTGGCGGCCGTGGTCCGGGTAGCGGATCTTGAAGCCGCCCTGGCCGCGCAGCAGCTTGTCGACGACCGCGCCGTCGATCGTCTTCAGACGCGCCGAGCCGAGCACCTTGCGGTAGGCCTCGACGGCGTCGCCGGTGCCGGCGTCGTAGACGCCGGACCGCGGGACGGCGTAGCCGAGGTCGGCCAGCTTCTGCTGCAGCAGCGCGACGAACGGGCTGTTGGTGCCGAAGCCCGCGAGCGGCGCGACGACGGCGACGGAGGCCGCCTTCGACTGCGCCGCCGCCTGCTGGGGCGACTGCTCGTGGACGGCGAAGACTCTGACGTCGCCGAGCTTGCCGGCGGTGAACTTCGCGCGGAAGGTCGCCGTCTGCTTCGTCTTCGTCGGCTTCGGCGTGACCGTCACCTGCTTGGCCAGTCTGTCGCCGAGCCAGATGCGCACTCTGACCTTCTGTCCCGGCACGTACGGCACGATCCGACCGGTGATGTGGACGACTCTGCCGGGCACCGTCAGCGTCGAGGAGCCGACGCGGTAGACGCCGCTCTCGAACGAGGTGCCGATTCTCGCTCTCGCTCTGCGCACCGCTCTTCTCGGCGCGGGCGGCGTCGGCGTCGGCGTGGTCGTCGTCGGCGGCACCTGCTCCGCGCCGGCTCTGGGAGCGGCAGCGGCGGCGACGGCGGGATCGACGGCGGCAGGCTCGGCGGGCGCGTCCTGGGCGAACGCGGCGGCCGGTGTCGCGGCGATCGCAAGCGTCGCGGCGAAGGCGGAAATTGCGGTGCGACCGGTCATGAGGCGGACAATCCTAGATGAGGGGTGTGATGTCACGTCGCCGCGCCGATCGGACGGTCAGATCGACGACCGGCGAACGGCCAGCAGATCAGCATGCAGGCGCCGACCGAGCCGAGCACCAGCAGCACGATCGCCCAGGCGTCCCAGCCGGCGGCGGTGACGCCGAACGCGATCGAGTTGTTGACGGCGTGCAGTGCGATGCACGGGAGCAGCGAGCCGGTTCTCCAGCGCAGCAGGCAGAGCAGGAAGCCGAGCAACATCAGCGGCGGCAGGAACTCGGCGTCGGTTCCGGCGGCGTGGATGCCGCCGAAGATCACGCCGGTGATGATCGCCGCCGGCCACACGCCGCGCCAGTTTCTGAGCGCGCCGAACATGTAGCCGCGGAAGAGGAACTCCTCCGCCAGCGGGGCGACGACCGTCACGAGGATGCAGACGCCGATCAGCGCATAGGTGCTCTCGTCGACGCCGAGCGAGTCGGGCAGCTCGTCGGTCGCGCCGGTGTCGATGATCGCCGCCCATACCGCGCTGAGGAAGTAGAAGGCGAGCATCGTCGCCAGCGCGGCGCCGATCGCCGGCCACAACGGCGTCTTGCGCAACCCGAACTGGGCGGGCGTGACCGGGCCGACGGAGCGCGCGAAGAAGATAGCCGCGCCGATGAAGGCGAAGTCCTGGAACAGCGTCGAGAGGATCAGCACCGCCGGCGGCGGGTCCTCGATCGTGGCGCCGAAGAGCGTGGCGACCGCGGCGATCACGAGCTGCCCCGCGAAGGCCGCGAAGAAGCCGGCGATCAGCGCCGCGAAGGCCGTCCACGGACGCCACGCCGTCTCGCGCTCCGGGGCGGCAGGCTCATGCGACTGCGGCGCGATGAAGCGTGGGGGCGGGGCGCTGCTCACAGTCGAAGAGCTTACGCAGCCGCGATCCCCGGCAGCTCGCGCAGCGAGCGGACGGTCGCGACGCCGGCCGGCGCGGGGGCGCCGTCGCGCAGCACGAGCCGCGCGTCGATGCCGGCGGCACGGGCGCCGCCGACGTCGGCCTCGAGGTCGTCGCCGACGTGCAGCGCGGCGGCCGCCTCGACGCCGGCCAGCGCGAGCCCGCGAGCGAAGATCTCGCCGCCCGGCTTGGCGCTGCCGACCTCGGCAGAGGTAACGACGCCGTCGAGCAGGGACGCCAGCCCCGTCTGCTCCAGCGCGTCGTGCAGCGAGACGTCCCAGTTGGAGACGACGACGAGCCCGATCCCCGCCGCGCGCGCCCGCCGCAGCACCTCCGGCACCTCCGGGAAGGGGCGGAAGCGCAGCGCCGCCAGCAGCGCCTCGGTCAGCGCGTCGAGGTCGAGCCCGGCCGCGGCCGGCGGCAGCGCGTCGCGCAGCGCGCTCGCGGCGCCGCGCCGCAGCCGCGCGAGCGTCGCGCGGTCGTGGGCGATGTCGTGGTTGGCGCGGTAGAAGCGGATCTCGGCCTTCATCGCCGCGCCCGCCTCGGCCGCGGTCAGCCGCAGCCCGAAGCGCTCGGCCAGCGCTCGCCGCAGCGGCTCCACCGGCGGCTCCAGCTCGAGCAGCGTGCCGAGCGCGTCAAGCAGGTACGCCTGCGGCGCATCAGCCATGGAATGCCTCCAACCGGGAAGGCGAGCCCCAAGGCGAGCGTTCCCAGTGGCGCAATGGGCAAGCCCCCTGGGCGCAGACCATTACGCCACGAAGCCCCAGCGCGCGAACTGCGCCGTCAGCAGACCCAGCAGCACGGCGCTGACGGCGACGCCGCGCTCGACGGCGCCGTCGCCGCGCGCACCAAGCCAGCGCGCCAGCCACATCTGCAGCGGGAACAGCACCAGCAGGAAGCGCGGCAGCGACATCAGCGGCTGCGCGTCGACCGGGTAGGAGAGCGTCAGCGCGAGCGCGACGAGCGTGTAGGCGCCGTAGGCAAACGGCAGCCGTCGCAGCACCCCGACGAGCGCGATCAGCGCGAAGACGAGGAAGGCGAACAGCATCAGGTTCTGCCCGGCGGTCGCGAACGGGTCGCCGCCCGACTCGCTGAAGTAGACCGGCGTCGCGGTGCCGTGGACGAGCTGCCGGAGGCCGAGCCAGGCGGCGCGGGCACCGTCCCAGATCCCGCCGAGCGGGACGAGGTGGCGACCCCACAGCCCCTGCGCCGAGAACGGCGCGAAGAGGTCGTCGAGCACGACGCCGCAGTAGACGAGGAAGCCGGCGAGCGCGGCCGGGATCAGCGCCAGCCAGGCGATCGACGGCGCCAGCGGGTAGCGCGGCCGCCACCACGCGCGCGGCCCGGGCAATGGCGGCCGATCCTCACGCGGCCCATAGAGGTAGATCAGCAGCAGCGGCAGCAGCAGCACGGCGCCGCTGTTGCGCGTCAGCGCGGCGAGTGCGCCGGCGACGCCCACCCACGCCCACCTCCCCTGCCGCGCCGCCAGCACGGCGCCGACCGACAGCAGCAGGAAGAGCGACTCGGCGTAGACGGCAGAGAAGAAGAAGGCCGACGGGAAGAAGGCGGTCAGCAGCAGCGTCGAGCGCGCGTCGCGCTCGCCGAGGTCGAGCGTCGCGAGCTTGTGCAGCAGCACGAGCGCGCCGAAGAAGCAGGCGAGCGAGATCAGCAGCCCGGCGACCAGCGGCGCGCCGACGACCCACCCGAGGACCTTCGTCAGCAGCGGGTAGAGCGGGTAGAAGGCGGCCTTCCCACCGTCGGCCGTGTCGCCGTAGCCGTCCTGCGCGATCGACAGGTACCAGACCGTGTCCCAGCGCGCGGCCGGTCCGATCAGCAGGTCGGCGAACGGCGAGAACGGCCTGGTCAGCCCGCCGGGGTCGAACTGCTCGGCGCCCGGCGCCTGGCCGAGCCACAGCAGCCCGAGCAGCCCCGCGCCCCAGACGACCGCGCGCGACGTCCAGAAGACGCGCCACGCCTCGCCGATGCTGCCAGTACGCTCGCGGTCCATGGTCGTCGCCGATGTTGTCATCCCGCTCGCCCAAGCGACGGAGCCAGGGTTCCTCGACGAGCACAGATGGCTCGGCGCGCTGCTCGCGATAGCCGTCGCGGTCGTGCTCGCGTGGGCGGTCGACAGGGCGATCCTGCACCGCGGTCAGCGGATCGCCGAAGCGGTCATGCGCGACGATCTGACCGCCGCCGTCGATACGCGGATGCGCTTCCTGCGGCGGCTGACGACGCTCGTGATCCTCGTGATCGGCGTGATGACCGCGATCGCGCAGTTCGACGGGCTCAACCGGATCGCCACGACCGTGCTCGCCTCCAGCGCCCTGCTGGCGGCCGTCGTCGGCTTCGCGGCGCGGCAGACGCTGGCCAACCTGATCGCCGGCGTGATGCTGACGATCGCCCAGCCGCTGCGGATCGGCGACGCCGTCACGATCGAGGACGAGAGCGGCACGGTCGAGGACGTGCGGCTCAACTACACCGTCGTGCGCGGCGCCGACGGCCACCGCCTGTTCGTGCCGAACGAGCGGCTCGCCTCCGGCGTGCTGCGCAACGACACGATCGTCGACCCGCAGGTGGCGCTCGAGGTCGAGCTGTGGCTGCCGCTGGAGCTCGACGCCGACGCCGTCCTCGCCGCCTTCGCGACGCTCGACGGTCCGCCGGTCGCGCGCGTCGCCGAGATCGCCGTCGAGGGCGTCCGCTACACGCTGGCGCGCGGCCTGGTGCCGCCGCGCGAGCGCCCGCTGCACGCCGCGGAGCTGCGCGCCGACGCGCTGCGGGCGCTGCGGGCGCAGGGCTTGCTTGCAAGCGCCGCTGCGCCTTGAAGGAGTCGCGCCTTACCTGGGCGAAAACCCCGTCTGGCTATCCTTTCCGGACCGGCGTCGCAGCCCCGCGACGCTTCGCCTGCCTTTAGACCGTGAGTCGTCGAGAGCGACAGAAGCGCCGCAAGCGCAATCGCGGCCGCCCCGTGCGGCGCGCTGTCTTCGCCATCTTGGCGTTGTTGCTGCTGGGCGGCATCGGCGCCGGCGTCGTCGGCGCGACGTGGGTGATGGGCGTCGTCGACGACACGCCCGACATCGAGCAGATCCGCCCCAAGCCGGCCGGCGCGATCTCGACCGTCTACGCCGCCGACGGCACTCGTCTGGGCTTCATCGCCGGCGGCGACACGCTGCGCACACCGGTCGACGGCAGACGCATCCCGCTGCTGCTCAAGCGCGCGACCGTCGCGATCGAGGACAAGCGCTTCTACAAGCACAGAGGCGTCGACTACGTCGGCGTCGTGCGCGCCGCGGTCAAGAACGTGACCGAGGACGCCGCCTCGCAGGGCGGCTCGACGCTGACGATGCAGCTCGTGCGCAACCTGTACATAACGGCGAACAGATACAGAAAAGACATCACCCGCAAGATCCGCGAGGCGAAGCTCGCCGACGAGCTCGAGAAGCAGCACTCGAAGGAGTGGATCCTCGTCTCGTATCTGAACAACGTGCCGTACACGACGGTCGGCGGCCAGGAGTCGGTCGGCGTGCAGGCGTCGGCGCGCGTGCTGTTCGACAAGGACGTCTCGAAGCTGAACCTCGCCGAGTCGGCGCTGCTCGCCGGCCTGCCGCAGGCGCCGAGCGACTACAACCCGTTCTCGAACCCGAGAGGGGCGAAGAAGCGCCGCGGCGACGTGCTGCGCGCGATGGTCGACTCGAGATACATCACGCAGGCGGAGGCCGACGAGGCGACCGCCGCGCCGCTGGGCGTCAAGTCCAACGCCTTCTACCAGCAGCGCAAGGAGCCGTTCGTCTTCGACTACGTCAGAGAGCAGCTGATCGCCAAGTACGGCAACGACGTGCTGCGCGCCGGCGGCCTGAGGGTCTACACGACGATCGACCTCAGAAAGCAGGAGGCCGCGCGCGCCGCGATCAGAAGCGTCCTCTACGACCCGGCCGACCCGCCGGCCGCGATCGCGACGATCGACCCGGCCAACGGCCACATCCTCGCGATGGCCTCGTCCGCCATATACGGCGACGAGAAGGACGGCAAGACGAACTACAACTACGCCGCGACCGCGCAGCGCCAGCCCGGCTCGACGTTCAAGACGATGGTGCTGATGGCCGCGCTGCGCAAGGGCATCAACCCCGACTCGACGTACTACACGTCGAAGAAGCTCGAGCCCGGTTGGCTGTCGAGCGACCCGACCTACGAGGTCGCGACCTTCGGCCACAGCTACAGCGGCAGCATGAGCATCACGAGCGCGACGCTCAGCTCGGACAACACGGTCTACGCGCAGCTCGACGCCGACGTCACGCCCGAGGCGGTCCGCCAGGCCGCCTACGACATGGGCGTCACGTCGAGACTGGACGCCTACCCGGCCGAGGGCCTCGGCGGCCTCACCAACGGCGTCACCGTGCTGGAGATGGCCAACGCCTACGCGACGATCGCCAACGGCGGCATCCGCCGCACGCCGACGATCTTCACGAGAGTGAAGCTGCGCGACGGCCAGGTCCAGGACCTCGGCAGAACGAGAAGCAAGCGCACCTTCACGCCGGCGCAGGCGGAGAAGGCCCGCGAGGTGCTGGAGAAGAACGTGCAGTCGGGCACCGGCGTCAGCGCCGGCTACGGCTGCTCCGCCGCCGGCAAGACCGGCACCACCTCCGACATCAAGGACGCCTGGTTCGTCGGCTTCACGCCGAAGCTGTCGACCGCCGTGTGGATGGGCTACAAGACCCCGACGCCGATGGTCGTCCACGGCATGTCGGTGCAGGGCGGCACCTTCCCGGCGCCGATCTGGCATGAGTACATGTCGGTCGCCTCCGACGGCTACTGCGGGTCGGACTGGCCCGAGGGCGGCACCTTCGAGTCCGAGCCGTTCTTCGGCAGATTCGCCTCGACCGGCTCCGATGACGACGACGACTACTCCTACGACGGGACCGACGACGGCACCACCGACGACGGGACGACCGACGGCACGACCGGCACCGACGACGGCACCACCGGCGCGACCGACGGCGAGACCGGCGTCAACCCCGATCCGGGCGCCTACGCCAGGCCGCCCCAGGGCGAGCCCGACATAGACACCGAGGGCGGCGGCGCCGCCGCTCCCGGCAACTGACGCGCACAGCTCCCGGCGCCCCCGCGGCGGTCGCCGCGGCCGGCCGCCCCTCGCCGGCTCCGGCGGAGGCTGGTACCGTTCGTCTGTCGGCGCACGTGCGCTTCATGCGCGTGCCCACATCCATCCACCGCCAGATAGGACACGGTTTGTCGAAGGAAGAAAAGGTCGAGCTCGAAGGCGAGGTCATCGAGGCCCTGCCGAACGCAATGTTCCGCGTGAGACTCGACAACGGCCATCTGGTCCTCGGCCACGTGGCCGGCAAGATGCGCCGCTTCCGGATCCGCATCCTGCCGGGCGACCGTGTGCGCGTCGAGCTGTCGCCGTACGACCTCGACCGCGCGCGCATCGTCTACCGCCACCGCTGAGCGGTCGGCGTCCGCGCCGGCCTCGGAACGACTGATGCGAGAGCTCGCGCTGATCGAGGCGCTGAGCGAGATCCTCAAGCATGACCACGACCGCGTCGTCCGCCATCTCGGCGACGACGCAGCCGTCGTGCGCGCACGGCCGTTCTCTGTCACGTCCGTCGACACGATGGTCGACGGCGTCCACTTCCGCCGCTCCGGCCCGGGCGCGACCGCGACGCTCGCCGACGTCGGCCACCGCGCGCTGGCCGGCGCGCTCTCCGACCTCGGCGCGATGGGCGCCGACCCCGGCGAGGCATACCTCGCGCTGGTGCTGCCGCCCGGCCTGGAGCAAGACGACGTGCTGGAGCTGTTCCGCTCCGCGCAGGCGCTCGCGAGCGACTGCGGCGTCACGATCGCCGGCGGCGACCTCGCGCGCGGCCCCGTGCTGGTCGTGTCGGTCACGGTCGTCGGCTGGGCCGACAGCGCCGAGCAGCTGGTCGGCCGCGACGGCGCGCTGCCGGGCGACCTGGTCGGCGTGACGGGGACGCTCGGCGGCTCCGGCGCCGGCCTCGCGCTGCTCGACGGCACCGTCGGCGATGACGTCGTCGCCGACCCGCAGGTGCGCGAGCAGCTGGTGCGGGCCCATCTGCGGCCGCGGCCGCGGATCGCGGCCGGCCGTGCGCTGGCGGCCGCCGGCGCGCACGCGCTGGTCGACCTCTCCGACGGCCTCACGACCGACGCCGGCCACATCGCCCAGCGCAGCGGCGTGCGACTCGCGCTCGAAGCGGAGCGGCTGCCGCTGGCCGCGGGCGTCGCGGCGGTGGCGACCGCGCTCGGGCGTGCGCCCGCGATCTTCGCGGCGACCGCTGGGGAGGACTACGAGCTGTGCGTCTGCGTGCCGCCGTCGGCGCGCGCCGCGGCGGAGCGGGCGGCGCCGGTCACGTGGATCGGGACGGTGCGGGAGGCCGGCGACGCGGGCCCCGGAGCGTCACTGCTGTCGGCCGGCGACGACGCGGACGAGTCCGCGCCGCCGCGCGGCTACGAGCACGACTTCCGCGGCCCGCCGCCGATCTCGTCGTAGGCGTCGCCGAGCAGCTCGCGCACGTCGGCGCGCCGCAGCGCACCGTGCACGACGAGCATGCGGGAGACGAACGCCTCCGCAACCGCGTCGACGTCGACGTCGTAGTCCGCCCGCTCGATGCGAGCTCTGAGGTCGTTGATCTTCACTGTCTTGGTGTCCATTGAAAGAGCGGACGTGGTCGGCGCCCGGCGAGACACGGCGACCCGCTTTCTGCGGCCCGCCGTCACCGGATGCCCGTCCGTACCCTGTCTATCGCCAGCCAGGCGTTGGCACATGAGCAACCGTGTTCGCGGTTGGACATCCGGCCAGGCGCCTCCCGCCGGTTGGCGATGTTCGCCTTTTCAGGAGGTCGCGGCGCGCTGCGGCGGCTTCTGCTGCGCCGCGCCGCGCTCCTCGACTCTGCTGAGTCTCGCGAAGACGATCAGCCGCTCGGCGGCGCTGAAGAGCGGGTGGCAGGCCGACAGCACGAGCTGCTCGTAGCCGACGTCTCTCGTCACCCACGTCGCCGTCGGCTTCACGATCAGCTGTCTCGTGAAGACGTAGGTGAAGCGGCCGTAGGGCATCTCCACCACCAGCTCGTCGCCCTTGCCGAGCTGGTCGATGTTGCGGAACGGCGCGCCGTACGTCGTGCGATGGCCAGCGATCGCGACCGTCCCGCCGAGCCCGGGGAAGGTCGTGTCCGGGTAGTGCCCCGGCCCCATCCGCAGGTCGTCGGGCTGCGTGCCGTTGACGACGACCGAGTCCTGGTCGATCGACGGGATCCGCAACCTGCCGAACGGCTCGCCGTCGGTCGCCGTGCGGCGCGAGACGCGCGCGAGGAAGGCGATCCGGTGTCTGTCGGTTCTGAGCTGGGCGAGCGCCCGTCTCTGCACCGGCGTCGGCGCTCTCTGCTCGATCTGCTCCAGCTCGTCGGCGAGCTTCCCCTGCTGCCTGCTGGCGAGGAAGGCCGAGACCGGCTCCTGCCATGCGAGCGTGATCGCGGCATCGGCGATCAGCAGCACGCCGGCCACGATCAGGACACTGGAGAGAGCCCGCAGGGCGCGCCGCATCGCTTCAGTATGCCGTCTTCGCGTCGCCGGCGGCCTGGGTTCAGCGCCGCAGCGCCGACTCGGTTCCGCCCAGCGATCCCGGTCCGGCGTAGCTCGTCGGACCGCGCACCGTGACGTGCGCCTCGGCGTCAGGGCCGCCGCTCCAGTTGCGCAGCACGATCGTCAGGACCGCTCCGGCGCAGCCGAGCAGCAGCGCCCACACGAGCGCCCCGAAGACGTTGACCGAGCCGCCCGCGACGAGCAGCATCCCCATCCACGCCAGCTCCAGCGGGTCGAGCCCGAACTGGCGCGCGTAGGCGTAGGCGACCAGCAGCGGCGGCAGCAGGCCGATCAGGAACAGCCCCAGCGCGGCGAACGGATGCAGTCGCACCTCGGGTGCGATCGCCAGCAGCCACAGGTGCAGCGCCGGAATCAGCAGCAGCGCGGTGTAGGGGTTGACGACCCAGACGACGAGCGCGATCCCGCACAGCACCAGCAGCACGGCCGCGGCGGCGCCGGGCGCGGCGGGGTCGCCCTTGGTACCGCTCAGGCGCGTGACCAGCGGCCGCAGCGCGAACCAGCCGAGCACGATCACGACGAGCACGCTGATCAGCGCCGCCAGCGCGGTCCCGTCGCGCGGGATCTCGCCGGCGGCGACCGGTCCCGGCGGCGCGGCGCTCAGCAGGCCCGTCAGCTTCAGCACGAGCGTCAGCAGCAGCGCCAGCACGAACGGCAGCGCGCAGGCGCCGACCCAGCGCAGCCAGCGCCCGACCGGCTCGTGCCGGCGGCGGACGCGCGCGAAGCCGTCGACGGCGGCCAGCAGCACCGGCAGCAGCAGCGCGGCGCCGAGCAGCCGCACCGGCCACTCCGGCAGCAGCTTTCTCTCGATCAGGACGTAGGCGCTCGGCGCGGGCATGTCGCGCGCGCCGTCGAGCGCGCTGAGGCTGCGCAGCGCGGCGCGGCCGAAGACGGTCATCCGCGCCGCCGAGACCTCCTGGTCGGCCGCGGGCGTGCGCTCGCCGCTGGCCGACAGCAGCACCGCGGGCAGCCCGTGCGCGATGAACGGCCCTTGCAGCCCGAGCGTCAGCGGCGCCGACAGGCGCGCGTACTCGACCGCCGGGCGGGCGCGCCGCGAACGGATCGCGGTCTCTGTCGCGACCGCCGTCTCGACGGTGCGGCGCAGCTCCAGCGGCGCGACGGCGGCGTCGGAGCCCCACGGCACGACGAGCGGCTGGCGTGTCTGCGTTCCCGCCATGTCGCCGAGCACGATCACGGCGTCGACGGCGCCGCCGGGATCGCGCGCGAGCTGCTCGGCGGCCTCCGGGCCGCCGGAGACGGAGGCGAGCACGAGCGTGCGGTCGAGCGTGCGAGCGCCGAGCACCCGCGCCAGCTCCAGCAGCGCCGCGGTGCCCGACAGCTGCGCCTTCGCCGGCGACGCGATCGCGTCGCGCTGCGCGACGACGAGGATCCGGCGGCTGGAGAAGCCGGTCCGCTGACCCAGCACCGTCTCGACCTGCCGCTCGCCGACGCTCGTCTGCGCCTGGAAGCTGCGCGAGCTGACCTCGAAGCCGCTCGCTCTCAACCCCGCGCGGACGCGATCGGCGACCCGCTGGTCGCCGGCGGAGCCCGGCTGCCGGCTCGGCGCGGCCTCCGCGAGCGCGTCCAGGGACGCGAATGCGGCATCGCCGTCAAAGGCGTCGGGGGCGAGCGTCGTCGTGACCCCGCGCGGCTGATCTCGCAGCGAGAAGCCGACGAGCACCAACACGAAGAGGATGGGGAGGAACGCCGCGCGGTAGATCCGCGGATCGAGCACACGCGGAGGTTATCCACCCGATCACGTCGACTCGCCTTCCCGCCTGTGCGCCATGCCACTAACCTTCCGGGCGGAAAGCGGATGACCGAACGATCCACGCGCATCTTGCTGGTGGACGACGAGCAGTCGATCCAGACGTTGCTCTCCTACCCGCTGCGCAGAGACGGCTACGAAGTCGTCCAGGCGACGGACGGGCGGGAGGCACTCGAGCGCTTTGACGAGCGCCCGTTCGATCTGGTCGTGCTCGACGTCATGCTGCCTCAGCTCGACGGGCTGGAGGTCTGCCGCCGCCTGCGCAGCCGCAGCTCGGTCCCGATCATCATGCTGACGGCCAAGTCGGAGGAGATCGACAAGGTCGTCGGGCTCGAGATCGGCGCCGACGACTACATCACCAAGCCGTTCTCGATGCGCGAGTTCCGCAGCCGCGTGAAGGCCGCGCTGCGGCGCTCGGAGCTGACCCACGCGGCCGAGCGCGACGGCGGCACGCTCGACTCGCACGAGCTGAAGATCGACCCCGACAAGCGCACCGTGACCGTCCGCGGCGAGGCGATCACGACGACCTTCGTCGAGTTCGAGATCCTGTTGACGCTCGCGCGCAGCCCCGGTCGCGTCTTCACGCGCGACATGCTGCTCGCGCGCGTGTGGGGCGACTCGGCCTACCGCGACCCGCGCACGATCGACGTCCACATCCGCCACCTGCGCGAGAAGATCGAGCGGGACGCGAAGGAGCCGGAGTACCTCTTCACCGTGCGCGGGGTCGGCTACCGCTTCCGCGACACGGACTCCGCCTGAGCGGGCCGCGCGCCGCGCCCGTCGCCGATGCGCTCGCTCCGGAACCGCCTCGCGTTCCTCTTCTTCGCGATCACGCTCGCGGCGATCGGCGTCCTCTACCTCTACATCGCGCCGCAGCTGGAGACGCGCCTGCGCGACGAGAAGGTCACGCAGCTGCGCGCAGCTGCGCTGCAATCAGTCAATGACATCGAGAGGGTCGCCGGGTCGGAGCAGCGCGCGGATGCCGTCGAGGCAGCCGTGCGGCGCGCCGGTGAACGCGCCAACGCGCGCGTCACGCTCTTCCGCATCAACACCTTCGGCGGCGAGCCGCGTCCCGAGTCCGAGCCGGTCGCCGACTCGAGTGCGCCGCAGGAGAGACCCGATCCCACGATCGCCGAACGGATCGTGATCGCGCAGCGCGTCGCGCGCAGCGACCGTCTCGACACCGGGACGCAGACCCTCAACGACGATCCGGTCGCGATCGCGGCTCTGCCGATCAGACGCGACGGCCAGATCGGCTACGTCGCCGTCTACTCGACGCCGACGACCGACGTCGAGGGCAACGTCGCCGTCGTGCGCCAGCAGATCCTGATCGCCGGAGCGATCGCGCTGGCGTTGGCGGTGCTGGCCGGCTGGCTCGTCGCCCGCGCGCTGGCGCAACGCGTCAAGCGGCTGGAGGAGGCGGCCGAGCAGGTCGCCGCCGGCGACTTCTCGCGTCCGATCCCGGTCGACTCCGACGACGAGCTGGGCCAGCTCGCACGCGCCTTCAACGACATGCAGCGCCAGCTCGCGCAGCTCGACCGCGCGCGCAAGCAGTTCATCGCGACCGCCTCGCACGAGCTGCGCACGCCGCTCTTCTCGCTCGGCGGCTTCGTCGAGCTGCTGGAGGACGAGGAGCTCGACGAGGAGACGCGCAGACGGTTCCTGGCGCAGGTGCGGATGCAGGTCGAGCGGCTGCGCAAGCTGACCGTCGACCTGCTCGACCTGTCGCGCCTGGAGGCCGGCTCGCTGGAGCTGCGGCCGGAGCCGGTCGACCTGTCGGAGCTGGCCAGCGCGGTCAGCTCCGAGTTCGAGCCGGTGCTCGCGCAGCGCGACGCCCACCTCGAGGTGCGGCTGACGAGCAGGCCGGTCGAAGCACTCTGCGATCCTGTCCGCGTCGCCCAGATCATGCGAATCCTCATCGACAACGCGCTCACCCACTCGCCCGCCGGCACCGACATCGTCGTCTCCGCGACGCGCGACGACGGCTACGCGCGGCTCGCCGTGCGCGACCACGGCAGCGGCATCGAGCGCCAGGCGCTGTCGCAGATCTTCGAGCCGTTCTACACGACCGACGACGCGCAGGGCTCAGGCCTCGGCCTCGCGATCGCCAGCGAGCTGGCGGAGCGCATGCACGGCCGCCTCGGCGTCGAGTCGCGTCCCGGTCGCACCGTCTTCACCCTGGAGCTGCCCGCGTGAGCATAGCCCGTCCCACCGTCCTCGCGACCGGCCTCACGGCCGCGACGCTCGCCCTCGCCGGCTGCGGCGGCGATGACGACGCCGGCGACGGCCTCGCCGGCGGCCCGGTCAGCACCGCGACGACGCGCGTCGAGGTGATCTCGCAGCTGTCCGAGGGCCGCTTCGACCCGAGCGCGATCTACGCGCGCGAGGCGCCGGGGGTCGTGACCGTGATCAGCCTCTTCGCCGGCGACAGAGGCGACAGACTGCCGACCGGGGAAGGGCTCGGCTCCGGCTTCGTCATATCCGGCGACGGCCGCATCGCGACCAACGCCCACGTCGTCACCAACGGCGAGGGCAGCGCGCTCAGACGCGCCGAGTCGGTCTACGTCCAGTTCGCCGACGGCAACCAGGTGCCGGCTGAGATCGTCGGCACCGACTTCAACTCCGACGTCGCGCTGATCAAGGTCGATCCGGCCGACCTGACGCTGCGCCCGCTGCCGCTCGGCACCAGCAGAGGGCTGACGGTCGGCGCCCCGGTCGCCGCGATCGGCAGCCCCTTCGGCGAGCCGCAGTCGCTGTCTGTCGGCGTCATCTCCGGCACCAACCGCACGATCGACTCGCTCAACTCCGGCGGCGCGGCGAGCGGCGGCAACTTCGCGATCGGCGGCGCGATCCAGACCGACGCCGCGATCAACCACGGCAACTCCGGCGGCCCGCTCGTCGACGCGCAGGGCCGCGTGATCGGCATCAACGCGCAGATCCAGACGACCGGCGGCGGCGGCGAGGGCGTCGGCTTCGCGATCCCCGCCGACACCGTCAGACGGTCGCTCGACCAGCTCGCCGAGCAGGGGCACGTCGACTACGCCTGGATCGGCGTCTCGACCGTGCCGGTCTTCCCGCAGCTGGCGAGACGGCTCGACCTGCCGACCGCCGAGGGTGCGCTCGTGCAGTCGGTCAGCGACGACGCGCCGGCGGCGATCGCCGGGCTGAGCGACGGCGACGGCGATGAGCAGGTGCTGTTCCAGGGCACGCGCTACCGCGTCGGCGGCGACCTGATCACCGCCGTCGACGGCAGAGCGATCACGAAGGCCAACGATCTCGCGACCGCGATCGCCGAGCGTTCACCGGGCGAGTCGGTCACGCTCGACGTTTGGCGCGACGGCGAACAGCGCACCGTTCAAGTGACGCTCGGAACGCGACCCGGCTGAGCCCTTCCGGCACGGCTGTGCAGCCGGTACGCTCCGCGCGCCCGCTCCGATCCCCGAGCCAAAGCGCCCATGCTCCAGCCAGTAGCCGTCGGCCACAAGACACTCGCTGACTACTCCAGCATCGTCGGTCGCACGCTCGTCGAGGAGATCCGCGAGCTGGCGGAGCCCCTGCGCGGGAAGCGCGTCCTCCACCTCTCGGCGACCGCGTTCGGCGGCGGCGTCTCCGAGATCCTCTACACGATGGTCCCGCTGATGCGCGACGTCGGGCTCGACGTCGAGTGGCACGTGATCTACGGACGCGAGGAGTTCTTCAACGCGACGAAGGTGATGCACAACGCGCTGCAGGGCAACCCGCTGGACCTGACCGAGGACCAGTGGGAGTCGTGGCGCCGCTACAACGAGATGAACGCGCGCGAGCTGTCGCGCGGATGGGACGTCGCGATCGCGCACGACCCCCAGCCGGCGGCGATGCACACGCTCGCGCCGGAGAAGGCGCGCCACTGGATCTGGCGCTGCCACATCGACCTCTCGACGCCGAACCCGGGGACGATCGAGCGGCTGCTGCCGTACGTCCAGACCTTTCCCGACTCGATCTTCCACATGCAGCGGTACGTCCCGCCCGGGATGGACGGCCGCGTCCACATCGTGCCGCCCGCGATCGATCCGCTGGCGCCGAAGAACATGGCCTTCTCGCCGGAGGACGCGATCTACATCTGCGACCAGTTCGGGATCGACGTCGACCGTCCGCTGATGTGCCAGGTGTCGCGCTTCGACCCGTGGAAGGACCCGCTCGGCGTGATCGACGCCTACCGGATCGTCAAGCAGGCGGTCCCGCAGGTGCAGCTCGCGCTCGTCGGCTCGATGGCGACCGACGACCCCGAGGGCTGGGACTTCTTCAACGCGACGGTCGCCCATGCCAACGGCGATCCCGACATCCACATCCTCAACAACTTCAACAACGTCGGCGCGATCGAGGTCAACGCCTTCCAGTCGCACGCCGACGTGCTGATCCAGAAGTCGACGCGGGAGGGCTTCGGCCTGACCGTCTCGGAGGCGATCTGGAAAGCGCGGCCGTTCATCGGCGGCGACGTCGGCGGGATCCCGCTGCAGGTGGACGACGGCGTCTCCGGCTTCCTCGTCTCCAGCGTCGAGCAGTGCGCGGCGCGCGCACAGCAGATCCTGGAGGACCCGGGCCTCGGCCGCAGACTGGGGCTCGCCGGCAAGGAGCACATCCGCAAGCACTTCCTGATGCCACGTCTGCTGCGCGACTGGCTGAAGATATTCACCGAGCTCGAGAGGTAGTCCGCTGTCGTCTGAAGAAGGTGCACCGCTCGTCCTGGTCTCCAACCGTGGACCCGTCACGTTCCAGGAGGGCGGCGAGGTCAAGCGCGGCGGTGGCGGTCTCGTCACCGCCCTGACCGGCCTCGCCTCCCACCGCGACGCGATCTGGATCGCCTCGGCGATGACCGAGCAGGACATCGCCGTCACGGAGGAGCACGGCGGCAGACCGTTCGTCGCGGAGCTGCCCGACGGCGGCAGCTACAAGGTTCGCCTGGTCGCCTCCGACCCGGGCGCCTACGACCGCTTCTACAACGTCTTCGCGAACCCGATGCTGTGGTTCATCCAGCACTACCTGTGGGATCTCTCGAACGCGCCGGACATCCGCCGCGAGGAGGTCGAGGCGTTCGAGTTCGGCTACAACGTCGTCAACGAGGACCTCGCGCGGGCGGTGCTGGAGGAGATCGAGGGCCAGAGCGAGCCGGTCGTGATGGTCCACGACTACCACCTCTACACGCTGCCGGGACTGATCCGGCGCGAGCGGCCCGACGTCTTCCTGCATCACTTCGTCCACATCCCGTGGACGCAGCCCGACGCCTGGCGCGTGCTGCCGACGAAGATCCGCACCGAGATCTACGAGGGCCTGCTGGCCAACGACATCGTCGGCTTCCACACGCGCTCCTATCGGCGCAACTTCCTCCAGTGCTGCCGCGACCTGATGGACCTCGAGGTCGACTTCGAGCGCGGCGTCGTGCACTGCCCCGACGGACACGAGGTGTGGGTCCGCGCCTACCCGCTGCCGATCGACGCCGAGCAGACGCGCGCCGTCGCCAAGCGGCCGCGGACCGCCGAGTTCGAGGGCGAGCTGCTGCGCCGCCGCCGTGAGCACCTGATCCTGCGCGTCGACCGCGCGGACCTGTCGAAGAACGTGCTGCGCGGCTTCACCGCCTTCGACGTCTTCCTCGAACAGCATCCGGAGTTCCGCGAGCGCGTCACGTTCGTGGCGCAGCTGATGCCGTCGCGGACCGACGTGCCGGAGTACGCCGAGTACCTGGAACGGATCGAGGCGGTCGTCGCCGTCGTCAACCACCGCCACGGCACGCCCGACTGGATGCCGATCCACCTGAAGCTGCGCGACGACCTCGAGGAGGCGGTCGCGGCCTACAAGAACTACGACCTGCTGCTCGTCAACGCGATGTTCGACGGCATGAACCTGGTCGCGAAGGAGGGCCCGCTCGTCAACGAGCGCGCCGGCGTCTCGATCCTGTCGGAGAACACCGGCGCCCACGAGGAGCTCGGCGAGTTCGCGCTGTCGGTCAACCCGTTCGACATCCAGGAGCTGGCCGACTCGATCCACGCCGCGCTGACGATGCCGCGCGAGGAGCGCGAGCGGCGCCTCGACGGCCTCAAGCGGATCGTCACCCAGCGCAACCCCGGCGACTGGATCGACGACCAGCTCGCCGACATCCGCAAGAAGGAGCGCGCCAACGACGGCTGAGCCGTCGCCGGCGCGCCTACTCGAAGGCGAACTCCCCGCCGGCCGGGGCGCTCGGCGGCGGCGTCGATGCCTGCGGAGCCGCAACCGGAGGTGCCGGCGGGGCGAGCGGGCGCGTCCTCACCGGTGATCGCCGCGGGGTCTTCTTGCGCACCTCCCGCCGCACCGATCTGCGTCTCGGCGTCACGACGGGCCTCCGCCGCGGCGCCGCTCTCCGCGGCTGCGCCCGTCTGGGAGCCGGCCGCGGCCGCGACATCGGCGCCTCGGTGACGGGCGCTGGCTCCGGCGGGGTCGCGACCGGCGCCACCGGAGCGCCAAGCTCGTCGGTGACCGGGAGCGGGGCGGGAGCGCTGCCGCCGCGGCTCCACGCGATCAGCGCCAGGACGGCCGCGACGGCAGCCGCGGCGCGGGCGAGGTTGGCCCAGCGGACGCGGCGGGAGAGCGGCGCGGGCGCGGGCGCGCCAGCGGACGAGCGGTCGGAGGGCATCTCATACAGAGGGGACCGGACGCCAAAGTTCGCCCCCTTGGTATAGTGCTCCGCCGCTGTCAAGCCGACGAAAGTCCCATGGCCGAACTCACTCCCACTTACGACCTCATGCTCCTGCTCCGCACGTCGGTCGACGACGAGCGTCGAGCCACGATCCGTGCTGAGGTCGAGCAGACCATTGCCGAGCACAACGGCACGATCGAGCTTGCTCAGGAGTGGGGCATCCGTCATCTCTCCTACGAGATCGACCACACGAGAGACGCCGAGTACCACCTGCTGCAGTTCAGCGGTCCGGCTGCCCTCGTCGAGGCGCTGTCGTACAACCTGAAGATCTCGGACGGCGTCCTGCGCCACCGGATCATCAAGGCCGCCCCGGGCGAGGCCCCCGAGCCGCCGGCCGGTGCCGTCGGCGCCGTCCCGGTCGCCGCCGAGCCGGTCGAGCAGCCGGTCGCTTAATCGCGACCGGCGCGCGCTCTGCAACAGGACTCGCACACCGCCGTGAACTTTCAGCGCAGTTTCCGGGGTCAGGCTGGCAGCCAGCCCCGGAACGCGGTCTAGACTCGAACGCCGCTGGTATCTGCCGCCGAAAGGAGCCTCTTCATGGCCGCCACGAACATCAACCGCGTCGTCATGACCGGGAACCTCACGCGTGACCCCGACCTGCGCCACACCGGCAGCGGGATGGCCGTCTGCAGCCTGCGCATCGCGTGCAACACGCGCCGCAAGGGGGCCGGCGGCGAGTGGGAGGACAAGCCCAACTTCTTCGACGTCACCGTCTGGGGCGCGCAGGGCGAGAACTGCGCCCGCTACCTCGCGAAGGGCCGTCCCGTCGCGATCGACGGACGTCTGGAGTGGCGCGAGTTCGAGGACAGAACCGGCCAGAGACGTCAGGCGATCGATATCATCGCCGATTCCGTGCAGTTCCTCGGCGGCCGCGACGACGTCGGCGGCGGCTCCGGCAACGGATTCTCCGGTCCGCGCGACGTGACCGGTGGGAGCGACGTTCCCGTCGACTCCCAGGACTTCCGTTCCGCTCCCGCGCCGGTCGCACCCGCCGACGACGACATTCCGTTCTGATCAACCGAGGTAAGGCCAAGAGTGGCGAAGCAACGCAGAAGGCCGACGAGAAGCCGGCGCGACAAGAAGGGTGGTTTCGGGTCCAACCGGCGCAAGCCGTGCCCGTACTGCAAGGAGAAGATCGAGCAGGTCGACTGGAAGGACGTCGACGGCTTGAGAAAGATGGTCTCCGAGCGCGGCAAGATCCGCTCCCGTCGCATCTCCGGCACCTGCCGCCGCCACCAGAACCAGGTCTCGACGGCCGTCAAGCGCGCGCGTGAGCTCGCCCTGCTGCCGTACGTCGCCGAGGGCGCTCCCGAGCGCGCCGGTGGCCGCCGTGACCGCAGCGACCGCGAGGAGCGTTGACGATGCCCCAGGCGATTCTGCTTCAGGACGTCGAGCAGTTGGGTGAGAGAGGCGCCGTCGTCGACGTCTCCCCCGGCTACCTGCGGAACTTCCTGATCCCCCGCAAGCTGGCGCAGCCGGCGACGAAGGGCGCGCTCGAGATCGCGCAGCAGCGTCAGGCTGCCGCCGACAAGGCCGCCAGAGACGCCAGAGATCGCGCGCAGGAGAACGCCGCGACGCTCGGCCGCACGGTGCTGACGATCGCGCAGCAGGCCGGCGACGACGGCCGCCTGTTCGGCTCGGTGACCGCGCAGGACATCGCGGACGCGATCCGCGAGGCGCGCGGCCTCAGAGTCGACAAGCGCAAGATCCAGCTCGAGGAGCCGATCCGCAACATCGGCACCCACATGGTCGTCGTCGAGGTCGACGAGGGCGTGCACGCGACCGTCAAGACGATGGTCGTCGAGCAGAAGTAAGCAGCGCCCCGCAGCACCTGCACGGAACCTTGCCTCGCACGAAGCGCCGCGTCTGACGCGGCGCTTCTTCGTTAATCGCCCAGTTTGCGACCGCCGCGCCGACGGCGGGCGCGCGGGCGCGTCGAGGCGCGCGGCTTCGCCTAAGCTGCTGCGTTCGTGTCCGCCACCGAGCAGCACCAGCACCCTCTCGCGCCGCCGCACAACCTCGAAGCCGAGCAATCCGTGCTCGGCGCGATCCTGCTGGCCGACACGACGCTCTACGGCCTCGTCATCAACGAGGGGCTGAAGCCGGAGCACTTCTACCGCACCGAGCACCAGGCGGTCTACCAGGCGATGCTCGATCTCTACGGCGAGAGCCGCGAGATCGACGTGCTGACGGTGACCGAGCAGCTGCGCTCGATCGGCAGACTCGACGAGGTCGGCGGGCCCAACGTCGTCGACGCGCTCGCGGGCGCCGCGCCGGCGGCCGGCAACGTGCGCGAGTACGCGCGCATCGTCCACAACAACGCGCTGCTGCGGCGGCTGCTGAAGACGACGCAGGAGATCCAGGCCAACGTCTACGGCCACGCCGCGCCGGCGCGCGAGGTCGTCGAGTGGGCCGAGCGCGACATCCTCGACGTCGCCCACGACGACCGGCAGAAGGACTTCCGCTCGATCGGCGCGGTGCTCGACGACGAGATCGACAAGCTGCAGCGGCTGTCGGTCCAGCACACGTCGATGACCGGCACGCCGTCGGGCTTCAAGGACCTCGACGAGATCACCGGCGGCTTCCAGCCCGGCAACCTGATCATCCTCGCGGCGCGTCCCTCGATGGGCAAGTCGGCGTTCGTCACCAACATCGCCGAGAACGCCGCGATCGAGCACAGAAAGCCGGTCGCGCTGTTCTCGCTCGAGATGTCGGAGGCAGAGCTCGCCCAGCGCTTCGTCGCCTCGCAGGCGCGCATCAAGGGCGAGGACCTGCGCAAGGGCAGAGTGGCGGAGAACCGCTGGCCGAAGATCCTCGAAGCAAGCCAGCGCTTGGCCGACTCGCCGCTGTACGTCGACGACTCCTCCGACATGAGCATGCTGGAGGTCCGCGCGAAGGCCCGCCGCCTCCACCAGCAGAACCCCGGCGGGCTCGGCTTGATCATCGTCGACTACCTGCAGCTGCTGCGTCCCGACGGTCGCGTCGAGAGCCGCGTCGAGCAGGTCGGCCAGATGAGCCGCGGGCTGAAGATCCTCGCGCGCGAGCTGCAGGTCCCCGTGATCGCGCTGTCGCAGCTGTCGCGCGCCGTCGAGACGCGCACGGACAAGAGACCGATCCTCTCCGACCTGCGCGAGTCCGGCCAGATCGAGCAGGACGCCGACCTCGTCATGTTCATCTACCGCGACGAGTACTACGACAGAGAGTCCGAGCGCGAGGGCGAGGCCGACGTGATCATCGCCAAGCACCGCAACGGCGGGCTCGCGGACGTCGTCCTGACGTTCCAGAAGGAGTACCCGAAGTTCATGAACTTCGCGGGCGACCGCTTCGGTTAGGGCTTCCCTACACTGTCCAGCGTGTCCGGAATCGTGATCGTGGGCGCCCAGTGGGGCGATGAAGGCAAGGGCAAGATCACCGACCTGCTCGCCGAGCGGGCCGATGCGGTGATCCGCTTCCAAGGCGGCAACAACGCCGGCCACACGATCGTCCGCAACGGCGAGACGTGGAAGCTGCACCTGATGCCGTCGGGAATCCTCTACCCCGGCAAGACGTGCGTGATCGGCAACGGCGTCGTGATCGACCCGAAGGTGCTGACCGACGAGCTCGACGAGCTGCGCAGGCGCGAGGTCGACACGAGCGGGCTGCGGATCTCCGCCAACGCCCACATGATCATGCCGTACCACATGATGCTTGACGACGCCGGCGAAGCGAGACTCGGCAAGCTGAAGATCGGCACGACGCGCCGCGGCATCGGTCCCGCCTACGCCGACAAGGCGTCGCGCATCGGCATCCGCGTGCAGGACCTGCTCGACGAGAAGATCCTGAAGAAGAAGATCGTCGCGGCGCTGGAGCCGAAGCGACTCGCGCTGCGCCCGTACGCGCGCGATCCGAGACTCGACCTGCAGGCGATCACCGAGGAGTACCTCGCCTACGGCCGCCGCCTGTCGGAGTACATCGCCGACACGACGAGCCTCGTCTGGGAGAAGCTCGACAAGGGCGACATCGTGATCTTCGAGGGCGCCCAGGGCGCGCTGCTCGACATCGACCACGGCACCTATCCCTTCGTCACCTCCTCGAACCCGATCGCCGCCGCGGCCTGCATCGGCAGCGGCGTCGGCCCGAAGGACATCGACGAGGTCTGGGGCATCGCGAAGGCATACTCGACGCGCGTCGGCTCCGGTCCCTTCCCGACCGAGCTGCACGACGACATCGGCGAGGACCTGCGCAGAAGAGGCGGCGAGTTCGGCACGACGACCGGCCGTTCGCGCCGGATCGGCTGGCTCGACCTCGTCGCGCTCAAGTACGCCGCCCGCCTCAACTCGCTGACGGCGCTCGTCGTCACGAAGCTCGACGTGCTCTCCGGCCTCGACACGATCAAGGTCTGCGTCAGATATCGCGGCGAGGACGGCGCGGAGTTCGACACCTTCCCGTACCACCAGACGGTGCTCCACCACGCGACCGGCGACTACGTCGAGCTGCCGGGCTGGAGCGAGGACATCAGCGACGCGCGCAGCGAAGACGAGCTGCCCGAGAACGCGCGCGCCTACCTGCGCTACATGGAGGAGGCGATCGGCGTGCCGATCGTGCTCATCTCCGTCGGCCCGGGTCGCGAGCAGACGATGTGGACCGAGGCCGGTCTCGCGACCGCGCCCGGCCAGACCGTCGCCGCCGGCTGAGGCCGCCGCGGGCCGCGCGAGCGGCTAGCGCCAGCGCTCGATCAGATCCTCGTCGGGGACCTCGCGCACGACGCGCGCGGGGACGCCGATCACGACCGCTCGCGGCGCGACGTCGCGGGTGACGACGGCGCCGGCGGCGACGAACGCCTCCTCGCCGACCTCGACGCCCGGGACGAGCACGGCGCCGCCGCCGATTCGGCAGGCACGTCGCAGCGTCGCGCCTCTCAGCGGCGCGCCCTTCGCGATCCGCCCCATCGCGTCGTCATTCGTCGTCATCGCGCACGGCCCGACGAAGACGTCGTCCTCGACGACGGAGAAGGCCGTCAGGTAGACCGAAGTCTGCACTCTCACGCGCGCGCCGATCGTGACGTCGTTGTCGACCGCCGAGCCGCGCCCGATCACGCTGCGCTCGCCGACGACGGCGCGCTCGCGGACGTACGCCTGGTCGCCGACGATCGCGCGCGGGCCGATCGAGGCGCCGTTGAAGACGATCGCGCCGCAGCAGATCGTCGCGCCCGCCGCGATCGTCAGCGGCTGACCGCCGCCGGCGGCAGCGGCCGCCGAGCCGGGCGCCAGGCGCGGCCCCTTGCCGAGCACCACGCCGTCCTCGATCGTGACGCCGTCGCCGATCACGACGCCGTCATGGACGACGACGTTGGCGCCGAAGCGGACCTCTTCGCCGATCACGGCGGTTGGGCTGAGGACGAGACCGGGTGCGCTGGACATGCGCGAAGCGTAAGCGGTCGAAGGGCGGCGTCACTGACGCGGTCGCGGCGCGAGCGAGCGCGACGCGCGTCGCGATCCGCGGGCCAGGGCGGTCGACGCGCGCCGACAGATACCCTTTCGCGCGGCCCCATGACCCACTCCTCCCCCGCACCCCTCCGCGCCGCCGTGCTCGGCCTCGGCATGATGGGCCGCCACCACGCGCGCATCCTGCAGGCGCTGCCCGGCGTCACCTTCGCCGGCGCCGTCGACCCTGCCGGCGACAGACACGACGCGGTCCGCGACCCCGCGCTCGTCTTCCCGACGCTGGAGGCGCTGCTGGAGGCCGGCCCGCTCGACATGGCCGTCGTCGCGCTGCCGACCGAGGAGCACCTGCCGGCGGCGCTCGCGCTCGCATCCGCCGACGTGAACATGCTGATCGAGAAGCCGCTCGCCGCCTCGACCGAGGATGCCGAGCTGATCATCGCCGCTGTGAGGCGGCGCGGCCTGGCGGCTGCGGTCGGCCACGTCGAGCGCTTCAACCCGTCGCTGCTGGCGCTGCGCGAGAAGCTCGGCGAGGGTCTGCTCGGCGACGTCTTCCTCGTCGCGACCGAGCGCGTCGGCCCCTTCCCGGAGCGGATCCGCGACGTCGGCGTCGTGAAGGACCTCGCGACGCACGACCTCGACATCGTCAGCTGGGTCGCCGGCGCGCCGATCGCGACGGTCGCGGCGCAGACGGCCCACCGCACCGGCCGCCCGCACGAGGACCTCGTGCTCGTCAACGGCCGCCTCACCACCGACGTCCCCTTCAACACGATCGTCGACTGGCTGACGCCGACGAAGACGCGCCGCACGCGCGTGCTCGGCGACCGCGGCATGCTCGTCGCCGAGACCGTGACGGCCGACCTGACCTTCTACGAGAACGGGCGGATCACGTCGGACTGGGGCAGCTCGCAGGCGCTGCGCGGCGTCACCGAGGGCGACGCGACCCGCTACGCGCTGGCGCGCAGCGAGCCGATCCGCAGCGAGCTGGAGGCGTTCCGTGACCTCGTCGCGGGCGATCCGGACGCGCCGGTCGTGACGCTCGCGCAAGGACTCGCGGCGGTGCAGGCCGCGGAAGCGGTGCTGGAGAGCGCGCGCAGCGGCCAGAGCGTGCAGGTCGCGCCGTGAAGGTCGTCGTCGTCGCGCTCGGCAAGATCGGGCTCCCACTTGCCGTCCACGCCGCCCGCGCGGGCCATCAGGTCGTCGGCTGCGACGTCAACGCGACCGTCTGCGAGCTGGTCAACCGCGCCGAGGAGCCGTTCCCCGGCGAGACGGGCCTGAAGGCCGCACTGGAGGAGGTCGTCGGCGACGGCCGGCTGCGCGCCCAGACCGACACGACCGCCGCCGTCGCGGAGGGGCCCGACCTCGTGATCGCCGTCCCGCCGCTGATCGTCGATGCGGCGGCCAGACCGGACTGGACGATCCTCGACAGCGTCGTCGGCGACATCGCCGGCGGGCTGAGAGCGGGGACGACGGTCTCGATCGAGACGACCGTCCCCGCCGGCACGACGCGCGAGCGGATCGCGCCCGCGCTCGCCGCCGGCAGCGGCCTCGAGCCGGAGCTGGACTTCTTCACCGTCTTCAGCCCCGAGCGCGTCTACAGCGGCCGCATCTTCAGAGACCTCGACACCTACCCGAAGCTCGTCGGCGGCCTGTCGGCGGCCGGCGAGGCGCGCGGCGTCGAGCTGTACCGCGCCTTCATCGGCGGCAACGCGGAGGTGTGGCCGATGGGCTCGGCGGAGGCCGCCGAGCTGACGAAGCTGGCGGAGACCACCTACCGCGACGTCAACATCGCGCTCGCGAACGAGTTCGCCCAGCACGCCGACGTGCTCGGTGTCGACATCGGGCGCGTGATCGACGCGGCCAACAGCCAGCCGTTCAGCCACATCCACCGCCCGGGCGTAGCGGTCGGCGGCCACTGCATCCCGGTCTACCCGCACTTCTACCTGCAGGGCGATGCCGCCGCTCAGCTGCCCTCGGCGGCACGCCGCGTCAACGGCGAGATGCCCTCCTACGCCGTCGGACTGATGCAGACCGAGCTGGGCGGGCTGCGCGACAGGCGCGTGCTGATCCTCGGCGTCGCCTATCGCGGCGGCGTTCGCGAGACGGCCTTCTCCGGCGCCTTCGGGCTGCGCGACGCGCTGCGCGCGGCCGGCGCGACGCCGCTGGCGGCCGACCCGCTCTACAGCGACGAGGAGCTGCGCGCGCTCGGCTTCGAACCGTGGGACGGCAACCCGATCGACGGCGCGATCCTGCAGGCTGACCATGCCGAGTACAGCGCGCTGACGCCCGCCCAGCTGCCGGGGCTGCGGGCGCTCGTCGACGGGCGCGACGCGCTCGATCCCGATCCGTTCCGCGCCGCCGGCGTCGCCGTCCGCCGCATCGGCCGCCCGTAGCCCGGGCGCGTCCAGCCCGCGGTGCGTGCGTGACGCGGCTCAGGCGAGCGTCGCGAGCGCGTCGACGACGCGCTGCCCGGCTTGGCCGTCGCCGTAGAGCTGCGGCCGCTCGGCCGGCGGGGTCCGCTCCAGCGCCGCCAGAGCCGCGTCGGCGTCAAGGTCGACGAGCACGTTCCAGCCGGCGTCGACCGTCTCGACCCACTCGGTGCTGGGGCGCATCGTGACGCACGGGACGGCCGCGAGGTACGCCTCCTTCTGCACACCGCCGGAGTCGGTCACGACCGCCTGCGCGTTGCACAGCAGCGCGGTGAAGTCGAGGTAGCCGAGCGGCGGCGCCAGCCGCAGGTGGGCCGCCCCCTCCAACGCGGCGAGCAGGCCGGACGTCTCCAGCCGTGAGCGCGTGCGGGGGTGCAGGGGGAAGACGGTCGGCGCCGGCAGCGCGAGCAGCAGCTCGACGAGCTGGGCCAGCCGCACGGGATCGTCGACGTTGCCGGCGCGGTGCGCGGTCGCCAACAGGTAGCCGCCAGGCTCGACGCCGTACGGAGCGAGCGTCTCGACGCGCGCGCGGGCGCCCGGCTGCAGCAGCTGCGCGACGTCGACCATCACGTCGCCGACCAGCTCGACGCGGCCGGCGACCGACTCGCGCGCGAGGTTCTCGGCGGCCGTCTGCGACGGCACGAGCAGCAGCGTCGAGAGGTGATCGGTGACGACGCGGTTGACCTCCTCGGGCATCGCACGGTCGAACGAGCGCATCCCCGCCTCCACGTGCGCCACCGGCACGCCGGCCTGGACTGCTGCCAGTGCACCCGCGAGGGTCGAGTTGGTGTCGCCGTAGACGAGCACGGCGTCTGGTCTCGTCTCGGCGAGCAGCGGCTCGAGCGCGGCCAGCATGCGGGCCGTCTGCGCGGTGTTCGTGCCACCGCCGACGCCGAGCATGTGGTCGGGCGGCGGCAGCTCCAGCTCGTCGAAGAAGACCTGCGACAGCTCGCGATCGTAGTGCTGCCCGGTGTGGACGGTGATCTCCTCGCCCAGTCTCCGCAGCCGCGACGAGACGGCGGCGGCCTTGATGAACTGCGGCCGGTTGCCGATCACGGTCAGGACGCGCATCGCCGCTCAGCCCTCGCGCAGCTCGGTGCGGATCAGCTCGTGCAGGCGGGCGGCGACGTCGCGCGTGACGGCGCCGGCCTCCAGCTCGGCGTCGTCTATCCCGGCGATCGGGACGATCTCGTGGGCGGTGGAGGCGAGGAACGCCTCGTCGGCGCGCTTGAGCTGGTCGAGCGCGATCGCCTGCTCGCTGGCGCCGGTCAGCGCGACGACGCGGGCGCGCGTGACGGCATCGCGCACGTGGTCGGAGAGCGGCGTCGTGCGCAGGTGACCGGAGGCGACCCAGAAGATCGTCGCCGACGGCGCCTCCAGCACGCGGCCGTGCGGCGTCACCAGCAGCGCCTCGTCGAAGCCGCGCTCGACAGCCAGGCGCGTCGCGAGCGCCTGCGGCGCGCGCGAGGTCGACGCGATCTCGTCGAGCAGCCGCGACGGCGCGTAGGTGACCGACGCGAGCCGCAGTCTGCCCGGACGCGCGGGCAGCGGCTCGGTCAGCAGCAGCTGCCGTCCGCTGCGCGTCAGCACGATCCGCAGCAGCGCGTGCTCTGAGCCGGTGCCTGCGGCGGTCAGCAACGTCGCGACGTCGGCATGGACGGAGTCGAGGTCGAGCGGCAGCCGCAGGTTCGCGGCCGAGCGCTCCAGTCGCGCGAGGTGGTCGGCCAGCGCGAACGGCCGGCCGCCGTAGAGACGCAGCTGCTCGACGACGCCGTCGCCGTGCAGCAGACCCTCGTCGGTGGCGGGGATGCGCGCCTCGGCGGCCGGCATCACGACGCCGTCGAGGCAGGCGAGCTGGACGGTCGGCATCGGCGAGAGATGGTCGCAGGTTGCACGACGGGCCGCTTCCGGGGAGACTGGCCAGGCAGCCAGTCGTCCAGCCCACGAGGAGGATCGCACGAGATGGCCAAGCAACCCCGCCCGCTCACCGGCAAGGTGGTGGCGATCACCGGCGGCGCCCGCGGCATCGGCCGCGCGACCGCCGCAGCCCTGATCCGCAAGGGCGCGAAGGTGGCGATCGGCGATCTCGACCTCGCCGTCACCGAGCAGACCGCAGCCGCGCTCGGCGGCGGCACCGTTGCGCTCCAGCTCGACGTCACCGACGCCGGCTCCTTCGAGCGCTTCGTCGCCGAGACCGAGCGTCAGCTCGGCCCGCTCGACGTGCTCGTCAACAACGCCGGGATCATGCTCGTCGGCCCGTTCTCGGAGGAGACGGCCGCCGGCGCCCAGGCGCAGGTCGACATCAACCTGCTCGGCGTCATCACCGGCTCCAAGCTCGCGCTGGCGCGCTTCCTGCCACGTCGCACCGGTCACCTCGTCAACGTCGCGTCAACGGCCGGCAAGGCCGGGATCCCCGGCGGCGCGACCTACTCGGCGACCAAGTTCGCCGTCGTCGGTCTCACCGAGGCGATCCGGGGCGAGGTTCGCGGCACGGGGATCGAGACGAGCGTCGTGATGCCGGTGCCGGTCAGAACCGAGTTGGCGGCCGGCCTTCAGAAGGGCCGCGGCGTCGGACTGGTCGAGCCGGAGGACGTCGCCGACGCGATCGTCGACGCGCTCGAGTTCCCCCGCCACGACGTCTTCGTCCCGCGCCAGATCGGGCGGATCACGCGGATCGGCGCGCTGCTGCCGCGCAAGTGGACCGAGGCGGTCGGGCGCGCGATGAGAACCGACCACGTGCTCGGCGGCGCCGACCGCTCGGCGCGCGCCGCCTATGAGCAGCGTGCGAAGGCGAGCGACGCGGCTGTGAGCGAGCCCGCAGCGGAGAAGAGAGAACAGCCGGCGTCGGCCGAGGTGGGCGCCTGAGGCGCCTGCCGTCGCCGGCGGGCGGCGACGGAGCAAATGGGCCGTGAAGGAATCGAACCTTCAACCTTGGGATTAAGAGTCCCCTGCTCTGCCAATTGAGCTAACGGCCCGAGAACAGCCGGGCGCAGGGCCAGGCCGCCGGGAAATTCTAGAGGGTCCGGCGCGAAGGCGTCGTCTCGGGCGCGCGCCGCGGGGCGGGCGCCCGAGCGCCGGTCATCTGCCGGTTCTGATCGCCCCGCTGTCGATCGCGTCCTGCACCTGCTGCTCCTGGATCTCTCTCTTGGTTCTCTCCAGCTGCACTCTGACGACTCTGCGCTGCTGCTCGGGAGCCAATTCGACCGCCTTGGCCGCCGCGAGGTCGCCCTTGCGGTCCTGACCGGCGTAGTAGGCGTACGTCGCCAGCTGGCTGTACGCGGCGCTGGAGGGATCCTCTTCGGTCACGATCTCGAGCGCGTCGGCCGCGTCGGACGGTTGGTTGAGCGCGGCGTACGCCTGCGCCATCAGACGAGCGACATTGGCGTCAGGTCTCGCGGGTCTCAGGAGGATGTATCTCTCCCACGCCTGCGCGGCTGAGCCGAGCTGCTGCTGACCGCTCTCGGTGAAGGTCTGCTGCGTCTCGTTGAAGTTGTCGCCCTGTCCGGCGCGCAGATAGCGGGCGCGGGCGAGCTCGGCCCATGCGGCGGCGTCCTGCGGGTTGACTCTGACCGCTCTGGCAGCGCGCTTCTCGGCGTTGCTGACCTGGGCGCTGGTGTCTTGCGAGTCATCGCTGAATATGTCGAGCAGGCCGCCGCCACCGGTCCCGGTCCCGACGCCGAACAGCACGAGGCCGCCGCCGATCAGGATGGCGAGGCCGAGATAGACGATCTTTACGACGGTTCTGCGCCGTCGGCTCTGCAGGTCGAACAGCATTGCTCAGCTTCCCTCGGAGTCATCGCCGTCGAGCGGCTCCAGCGCCGCGATATCACCGCGGTCCCCCCGCCGCCGATCAGCGATCGTGAGAAGAACGATACTGAGCCCGTACAGCAAGAGCAGCGGAACCATCAGGATGCACGTCGTCACCGGGTCGACGCCAGGCAGGATCGCCGCCACCACTGCGATCCCGACGATCGCGTAGCGCCAGCTCGAGCGCAGTTGGCGCGCGCTGAGGATCCCGACGCGGTTGACGGCCAGCAGCCCGACCGGCAACTGGAAGATCAGGCCGCACGACAGCAGGGCCATCGCGGCGAAGCGGTAATAGTCTCTCGCCTGCAGCAGAACGTCGAAGTTCGTGTCGTTGAAGTTCTGCAGGAAGTTGATCGCCGGTGGCAGCACCATGTAGTAGCCGAAGGCGACGCCGCCGACGAACAGGAACGGCACCATCATCATCAGCGGGACCGCGGTTCTTCGCTCGTCCGGGCTGAACGCCGGCAGGATGAACGCGTACGCCTGGTAGAGCAGCACGGGCAGCGAGATCAGCAGCGCGAAGTACGCGACGACGGTGAGGGTCGCGGTGAACGGCTCGCCGACGCCGGTCGTGATCGGCACCCGCTCCGGCGTCGTTCTCGGCAGCGCGTCGACGGCGGCGCGGATTCTCGGCAGCGCCGCCCCGAGCGCCTGCTTGGTCGTGCCCGAGATCGCCGGATCGGCCTCGATCGCTCTGACGGCGTCACCGACGGCGTCGAGACCGCCCGCGACTCTCGCCTGCGCCGCGGCGGCCTGGGCGATGCGGCCATTGCCCTTCGCGTCCTGCGCGGTCGGCGTGCTCTCCTTCAACGGCTCGTTGAGGAAGTCGAGCAGTGCGTGGTTCTGCCAGAAGCAGACCGCGAACACGACGACGAAGACGATCGCGCACGTCATCAGCCGCGTGCGCAGCTCGTCGAGGTGGTCGACGATCGTCAGCCGGTCGTCATGTGCGATCGGCTTGAGGGCAGTCGCCATCGGCGTCGCCTGCGGCGTACGGCTCAGCCGCGCTGCTCGGGCGCTGCGTCGGCGGGCGTGGCGGGGGCGGCGTGCTGCTCGACCGGGGCGGCGACCGGCTCGTCGGCCTCCGCCTTCGTGATCGCCGGGCGCCCGGTCGCGTCGGTCTTCTCGTCGTCGTCGTCCTTGCCGGTGATCGAGTCCTTGAACTCGCGCATCCCGCCGCCGAGCTGCTTGCCGAGCGACGGCAGGCGCTTGGGCCCGAAGATCAGGAGCACGATGACAAGGACGACGATGAGTTCAAGTGGGCCGATGTTCGGCATTGGTTCCTCCGCTGAAGTCCTACGGAAGGGTACCGGGTCGAGATCACCGCCATACGTAAATCTCACTCAAGTCCGGCGCCACATCGGCCGATTCTGAGAGCACACCATGAGCCGCCCCGCCGATCACCGCTCCGTTCGCCGCGTCGTCCTCCCGAGCGGCAAGACCATAGAGGTGCTCTACTTCGAGGCGCATCAAGGCGCCGTCGGCGATCCGAAGCTCTCAGAGCAGATCGATGGGCTCCACGTCTGCCCCAGCTGCTCCTCGCAGCTCGTATCTCCCGTCGCGTGGGAGGAAGCCGGCAGCTCTCACTGGGACGTCACCCTTCACTGTCCGAACTGTGACTGGCTTGGGAACGGTGTCTTCCCGGAGGCGGCCGTCGAGAGCTTCGACGAGGAGCTCGATCGCGGCACCGAGGCGCTGGTGCGCGACCTGCAGCGGCTCATGCGCGCCAACATGGAAGACGAGATCGATCGCTTCGTCGCGGCACTCGCGGCCGATCAGATCTGGCCGATGGACTTCTAGCGGCGCTTCGCCGCTCTACGCGTAACGTTCGACGACGCCGTCGGCGACCAGCTCCAGCGTCGCCCGCTGCGCCGGGGGCAGCGAGGACGGCAGCGCCGACTTCGCGTCGGCGACGACCGTGAGCGCCCGCGCCTTGGCGTCCGCGAGCGCGCCCGTCGCCGCGATGCGATCGCAGATCGCCTCCGTCTCGGCGCCCGAGCGCAGCGCGCGCAGGTCGGTCGCAGCGAGCTGGGGATCGCGCTCGCGCGCGACGATCAGCGGCAGCGTCACGGTCCCATCGAGCAGGTCGGTGCCGCGTGCCTTGCCGGTGCGGCTGGCGGGCCCGGAGACGTCGAGCACGTCGTCGAGCAGCTGGAAGGCGAGCCCGATCGCACGGCCGAAGGCGGCCAGCGCGTCGGCCGGACCGCCGCCGGCGAGCGCGCCGAGGCGGCAGGCGGCCTCGAACAGGGCGCCGGTCTTCAACTCGCAGCGCTGCAGGTAGCGCGCGAGCGGGACAGCGACGTCCCAGGCGTCCTCGCGCTGCATCAACTCACCCTGCGCGAGCGCGGAGCTGGCCGCTGAGAGCGCGCGCACGTCGTCCGCCTCGCCGCCGGCCGCCAGCTCGGCGAAGGCGCGGGAGAAGAGCAGATCGCCGGTGGCGGTCGCGGCCGTCCGCCCGGCGGCAGCGAAGACCGTCGGCTGTCCGCGGCGCGTCGGCGCTCTGTCGAGCACGTCGTCGTGGACGAGGCTGGCGCTGTGGATCAGCTCGACGGCGACGGCCGAGCGCAGCAGACGGTCGGCGGCCTCTTCCGGCGGGTCGCCGGCGGCCAGCAGCACGAGCAGCGGGCGCAACCGCTTGCCGCCCGCGGCGATCGTCTCGCCGGCGTGGTGCGAGAGCAGCGGGCCGTAGCCGGTCGCCAGCGCGGCCAGCCGCGCCTCGACCCGCTCCATCAGCGATCCGAGCTGCGGACCGGCAGCGCGCACGACGGCGTCGAGCGTCGCCGCGGTCGCCATGGCTAGGAGGGGACCTCGCCGACGTGGGTGGCGATGATCCCGCCGGCCGTGAGCACGTAGCGGATGTTGACGAGGCCCGCCCGCTCCATCGTCGCGGCGAGCTCGTGCGGGCCGGGGAAGCGGCGCACCGAGCTGGGCAGGTAGGTGTAGGCGTCGCTGTCGCCCGCGACGCGGCCGAGGTTCGGCACGATGCGATCGAACCAGAAGCGGTAGAAGGTCGACAGCGGTGGCTTCGTCGGCGTCGTTATCTCCAGCACGACGACCTTGCCGCCGGGTCGCACGACGCGCCGCATCTCGCTGAGTCCGCGCTCGAGGTCGGAGAAGTTGCGTGCGCCGAAGCCGACGGTCGCGGCCGCGAACTCGCCGTCGGCGTACGGCAGCTCGAGCGCGTTGGCCCACTCGAAGCGAACCCCTGCCGCGAGCGCCTGCTCACGGCCGGCCTTCGCGCGCGCCAGCTCCAGCATCTGCTCGGAGAAGTCGCAGCCGATCACCTCGCCGCCGGCGCCGACACGGCGCGCCAGCTCCAGCGAGAGGTCGCCGGTGCCGCAGGCGACGTCGACGACGCGGTCGCCGGGGGCGACCTGCGCGAGGTCGACGGCACGGCGCCGCCACTGGTGGTGGAGGCCGGCCGTCATGACCGAGTTCATCCGGTCGTAGACGCGCGCGATGCGATCGAACATTGCGCGCACCTGCGGTTCTTCGAGCCGACCCGCGGCGGGGCTCTGCTCGGCGCTGCCGCCGCTCACCGGCGGCTCCCTACTTGAGCGAGCCGAGGAAGGCGACCATCGCGTTGAACTTCTCGGGCTGCGACTCCGCAAGTCCCTGGAACGATGGCATCGGAGCCGTCGGATTGCGCAGCGTCTGCGCGATCGCGGCGGCGGGCAGGTCTCTCGCGACGTGCGTCAGTCTCGGGCCCGGACCGTGGTTGCCGTTCTCGCCGATCGCGTGGCAGGCCAAGCAGCCCGACTGCGCGACGACGAGGCGGCCCTGGTTCCACTCGGTCAGCGCAGCGCCCTTGAGGTCCGCGGGCGGCTCCATGTCGATCTGGTTCGGCGAGCCGGCGTTGGCGCCCAGGAACGTCAGGTAGGCCATCGCGAAGATCGTCAGGATGCCGGCGGCCGTCGCGATCGGACGACGTTCGGGACGCCGCTCCGCGCTGCGGTCGTAGAACGGCAGCAGGAACAGCAGGATCATCGCGAGCGTCGGGATGCCGATCGTCGCCATCGGGACGTACTCCGGCGGCTTGATGACGCGCAGCACCTCGAAGAGGAAGAAGAAGTACCACTCCGGGCGGGGCACGTAGGTCGTCGTCGTCGGGTCGGCCTTCGGGCCGAGCTCGGCGCCGAGCACCAGTGACATCACGATGATGACGATCAGGACGATGACCGCCATCGCGGAGTCCTTCGCGATCGCGTACGGGAAGAAGGGCTTGCCCTTCGTCTTCAGCAGCGCGTATTCGCGGAGGTACTCCTCCTTTTCGAGCTGATTCATCGCCTAGACCTCATCCTCGGTCAGGGTCTTCTCGCGCTCAGCTCTCATCCACGGCGGCGCGGTCGTGCCGAGCTTCGCCACCAGGTAGAGGTGCGCGCCGATCAGCGCGGCGATCAGACCCGGGACGAGCATCATGTGGATCGCGTAGAAACGAGACAGCGTGGTGGCGCCGAACTCGGGCCCGGCACGCAGGAAGTCGGACAGGTACGGACCGACGAGCGGGCCGGTGCCGTTGATGTTGACGCCGACGATCGTGGCCCAGTAGGAGCGCTGATCGAACGGGAGCAGGTAGCCCGTGAACGACATCGCCATCGTGAGGATCAGCAGCGCCACGCCGATGACCCAGTTCAGCTCGCGCGGGTACTTGTACGCGCCGAAGAAGAACGTTCGCGCCATGTGCAGGAAGACGAGGATGACCATCACGGACGATCCCCATCTGTGCATCCCGCGCACGAACTCGCCGAGGAAGGCGTCGTTGACGATGTAGCGGACCGACTCGTACGCGCCGGTGGGCGACGGGTCGTAGTACATCGCCAGGAAGATTCCTGTGACGGCCTGCGACAGGAAGGCGAACATCGTCGCCGACCCGAGCGTGTAGAACCAGTTGGTCCCCTTGGGGACCTTGCGGAACATCATCCAGCGCAGACCACCCGAGAGCGAGGTGCGCTCGTCGAGCCAGTCGACGACGTGGATGCCGCCCTCGGCGGCGGTCTCGACCGGGGTGGCCGGACCTCTGGCGGAGCCGGGCCGCTTGGGCTTCGGCTGCAGGGCCGCGGGGGGAGATGGAAGCTTGAATCTGGGCATGGACTACTTCTCCGGCGTCGAGAAGCGGGCCGGGTACAGGTACTGGCCGATGCCGTCGACCGGCTGGCCGGGGTCGCGCGGCGAGAAGCGCTTCAGCTCTGAGTTGACCGAGTAGCGCGCGCCGACGACGACGCGGCTGTCCTCGATTCTCGTGTAGAAGCGATCGAGTGGACGGACCGGAGGACCGCCCTCGCGCAGGCCGCGGAAGTCGTAGACGCCGCCGTGGCACGGGCAGAGGAACTTGCCGGCCGCGGGGGTGAAGCGGACCGGGCAGCCAAGGTGGTTGCAGCGCGTGGAGATCGCGATCACCCGGTTGTACTGGTCCTCGGGCTCGGTGTCGATCGCGGGATTGCGCAGGCGCACGTAGGCGGTCGTCTTGCCGGCCTCGCCGATGCCGTTCACGATCGTGAAGACACGAGGGATGTACTCGTCCTCGTTGAAGTCGGCGAGCGGGCCGATGTCCTGCCACTGCATCTTCGTGCGCTCGAAGACCGGTCCCAGTGCGAAGCCGAGAGCCGGCAGCGCGAAGGCCGCGACGGCGACTCCGCCGAGGCCCTGGGCGGTCACGTTCATGAATCGGCGCCGAGTGACGGTCTCCCCCTCGAACGCGCCGGGGATTCCACGATCGGCTGTGTAGGGGGAGGTCTTCTTGTGCTTGTCGCTCACGATGAAAGTCCGTAGGGGCGACCCGGATGGATCGCGGCGGGAACCATAGCGACAACGACACCCGCTGCGTCGCACGGGTGCCGTCCGCCCCAGCAGCTATGGGAGATTCGGAACATCAGCAGCGTCCCGCAACGCGGCCTCCGCGTCCACTTCCCCGGCGCGCGCGCGCTCCTTCGCGCGCGTGTGCGCGAGCCGCGGACCGTGACCGATCGCGGTTGCCGCCGCGTGCCAGGCCGCGTCGGCGAGCGCCTGCGCGCCCGCGTCGTCCTCGGCGGCGCCGGCGTGCGCCTGCGCGCAGAGCGAGATCAGGTCGGCCAGCTCGATCACGGCGTCGAGATCGCCGAGCGCGGCGAGGCGCGCGAGACCGAGGGCGAACAGCCGATCGCCGCCGAGCAGGCCGAGGTCGCGCTCACGCGGCCGCACGACGTCGCCGGCCGCGTCGCCGTAGTGCAGCAGGTAGCCCTCGCGCACAGCGGCGAGCACGACGGCGTAGTCAGCAGGGGCGCGCTCCCCGCGCGGCCCAGCGACTGTCGCAGCGGCCAGCGCTTCGACGTCGAGCCCGGCACGCGGCGCGGCGCCGTCCGGCGCGAGCGCGGCGGCGAGCAGCCCGCCCTCTTCGCGCAGCGCCTGCGCGAGGTCGCCGCGCGCGCTCACGGCGCCGTCTCCTGGAAGGCCGCCGCGGCGGCATCGAGCGTGCGCCGCACGACCGCGTCGTCGTGCGCCAGTGACGGGAACCAGGCCTCGAACTGCGACGGCGGCGGGTAGACGCCGTGGGCGAGCAGGGCGCGGCACCAGGCGGCGTGGGCGTCGCGGTCGCTGGCGGCGGCGTCGGCGTAGTCGCGCACCGGGCCCTCACGGAAGAAGACGGTCAGCAGCCCAGGCACGTCGACGACCTCGACGGTGCGGCCGGCCGCCGCGGCGCCGTCGCGCAGCCCGGCGGCGAGCGCCGTCGTCGTCGCCTCGAGGCGGTCGTAGGCATCGCCGTCGAGCAGCCGCAGTGTCGCGAGACCGGCGGCGACCGCGAGCGGATTGCCTGACAGCGTGCCGGCCTGGTAGACGTCGCCGGCTGGAGCGATCTGCTCCATCAGCGCCCGTGGGCCGGCGTAGGCGGCCGCCGGCAGCCCGCCGCCGAGCACCTTGCCCATGATCGTCAGGTCCGGTCGGATCTGCTCACGCGCCTGCGCGCCGCCGCGCGCGACGCGGAAGCCGCTGATCACCTCGTCGAGGATCAGCAGCGCCCCGCTGGCATCGGCCTGCTCGCGCAGCAGCGCGAGGAACCCCTCCCGCGGCAGCACCACGCCCATGTTGGCCGGGTACGGCTCCGCGACGATCGCGGCGAGCCGGTCGCCGTGCTCCGCGACCGCGGCGCGCAGCGCCTGCGGGTCGTTCCAGGGGACGATCACGGTCGCGGCGGTCGCGGCCGCCGGAACTCCCGGGCTGGCCGGGATCCCCTGCGTCGCGAGCCCCGAGCCGGCCTCCGCCAGCAAGCCGTCGACATGGCCGTGGTAGGCGCCGGCGAACTTCAGGACCTTCTCGCGGCCGGTGGCGGCGCGCGCGAGCCGCAGCGCGCTCATCGACGCCTCGGTCCCCGACGAGGTCATCCGCACCATCTCGACGGAGGGGAAGCGCGCGGCGACCTCCTCAGCCAGCTCGACCTCACCGGCCGTCGGGGCGCCGAAGCTGGTGCCGCGCGCGGCAGCGGCGCTGATCGCGGCGACGACCTCCGGGTGGGCGTGCCCGTGGATCAACGGACCCCACGAGCAGACGTAGTCGATGTAGCGATTGCCGTCGGCGTCGACGATCTCGGCGCCCTCGCCGCGTTCGACGAAGAGCGGATCGCGGCCGATCGCGCGCATCGCGCGGACGGGCGAGTTGACCCCGCCCGGCAGCACCTTCAACGCCTCGGCGTAGAGCGCGGCCGAGCGCGCGTCGGTCAGTGGCGGCGACATGCGCGGGAGGGTGTCACACGCCGGTGTGCGCGCGCTCCCACGCCTTGAACTCGTCGGTGAAGTAGAGCAGGCGGATCTTCTTGAACTCGGTCGAGGAGTAGAGCGTCGCGCGCTCCCCCGGCCCGTCGATCCCGTGCGTCTGCGCGATCGAGTCGAGGATCGCGTCGCACTCCTCCTTCGAGCGGCCGTGGGCCATCGTGAAGACCGAGTACGGCCAGTCCTCGTACGTCGGGCGCTGGTAGCAGTGCGAGATCCCGCGCACGGCGGCCATCTGACGGCCGACCTCGAGGATCTGCTCGTCGGGGACCTTCCAGACGCCCATGCCGTTGGCGGAGAAGCCGGCGCGGCGGTGGTAGAGGATCGCGGCGACGCGGCGCAGCAGACCGCGCTCCTGCATCCCCGCGAGGTGGTCGAGGAAGCGCTCCTGCGTCACCCCCAGCTCAGCAGCGGCGGCCGCGTACGGCTCCTCGACGACGGCCATGTCGCCCTGCAGCGCTCGGATCACGGCGACGTCGAAGTCGTCATAGGGCTGGCGCTCCAGCTCGACCGGCTCGGCGGCGACGGCCTGGGCCGCGAGCGCTCTCGTGTCGCCCTCCATCTCCAGGTCCATGCGGATCTTGAACAGCTTCAGCGTCGGCAGCTGGCGCACGGATGTGGCGCCCGCCTCCTCCGCCAGCGCGTTCAGCGTCCCCTCCAGACCGAGCTTCGAGTCGGGCTCGGTCGCGATCGTGAACCACATGTTGAAGTCGTGGTTGCGCAGGTAGTTGTGCGAGACGCCGGGGTGGGCGTTGATCACCTTGGCGGCGCGATGCGGGTTCTCGGCGTCCACCTTCGCCGCGACCAGCATCGACTCGTAGCCGAGCGCGCGCGTGTCGAAGATCGGCGTCACCTGACGGATGATGCGCTGGTCGAGCAGATGCTGGACTCGCTGCATCACGGTCGTCTCGTCGACCTCGGCCAGCTCTGCGACGCGCTGGTACGGGCGCGGTTCGAGCGGGAACTTGCCCTGCATCAGGTTGAGCAGCCGTCTGTCGAGCTCGTCGAGCGGGATCGCCGCGCCGAATCTGCGGCTGCGGAGCTTGGGCGTCGCCTGTCCGGCGTTGGTCATGTCGACTCCTGGAGCCAGCGGGCGGCATCCTTGGCGTGGTAGGTGATGACGACGTCCGCGCCGGCGCGGCGGAACGCGGTGAGGGTCTCGAGCACGGTCGCGCGCTCGTCGATGTAGCCGGCGGCCGCGGCCGCCTTCACCATCGCGTACTCGCCGCTGACGTTGTAGGCGACGAGCGGCAGGTTGTGCGTCTCCTTGACGCGGCGGATCACGTCGAGGTACGGCAGCGCGGGCTTCACCATCAGCATGTCGGCGCCCTCCTCGACGTCGGCGGCGACCTCGCGCATCGCCTCGTCGCCGTTGGCCGGATCGAGCTGGTAGCTGCGACGATCGCCGAAGGCCGGCGTGGAGTCGGCCGCCTCGCGAAAGGGACCGTAGTAGGCCGAGGCGAACTTGGCCGAGTAGGCGAGGATCGGGATCTCGGCGAAGCCGGCCTCGTCGAGCGCGGCGCGCAGCGCGCCGACGCGCCCGTCCATCATGTCGCTCGGCGCGATCACGTCGGCGCCGGCGCGCGCCTGCGACACGGCCGTGCGTGCGAGCAGCTCCAGCGACGCGTCGTTGTCGACGTAGCCATCGCTGCGCACGACGCCGCAGTGGCCGTGGCTCGTGTACTCGCAGAGGCAGAGGTCGGGGATCACGAGCAGATCGGGATGGGCGTCCTTGATCGCGCGGATCGCGAGCTGGACGACGCCCTCGTCATCCCACGCGCCGGAGCCCTCCTCGTCCTTGTGGTCGGGGATGCCGAACAGCATCACCGCCGGGATCCCCAGCGCGGCCGCCTCGCCGGCCTCGGCGACGGCGTGGTCGATCGAGAGGCGCGCGACGCCGGGCATCGCGTCGATCGGCGCGCGCACGTCGCTGCCGTGGGTGACGAACAGCGGGAGCACGAAGTCGCCCGCGTCGAGCTGCGTCTCGCGCACGAGCCCGCGCAGCGCGCCGGTGCGCCGGAGGCGGCGCAGGCGGGTCAGAGGAAAGGCCATCTCCGGCTCAGGATAACGTCGCCTTCTCGCGGCTCCGCGCCGAACGTCAGCGCGTCGCCCGGCAGGTCAGCCGAATCGCCGCAGCGCGAGCCGCGCGATCGCCACGTAGGCGGCCGCGAGCGCGGCGAGGTGCAGCAGCGGCACCGCGAAGCTCGACGGCGCGTCGTTGATCGCCACGTCGAGCGCCTGCAGCGTCGGCTTGAACGGGAAGATCGCGCAGACGACGCGTATGACGTCGTAGGCCCAGCCGGAGACGGAGCTGCTCGGCACGAGCGCCAGGAACGCGATCGGCAGCGACAGCGTGAAGGCGAGCAGCGACGCGGCGCGCACCTCGCGCGCGAGGCCGCCGAGCGCGACGCCCAGCGCGCCGAAGGCGGCGCTGCCGAGCGCGAGCGCGACGACCCACAGCGGCAGCCGCGCGAAGTCCAGCTCGACCCAGAACAGCCCCAGCGCGACGAGCAGCAGCAACGTCACGAAGAGGCCGCAGAGCGCGGCCAGCGCCGCCTTCTCCAGCAGCAGCCCGACACGCGAGACGAGCCCGCGCACGAGCCGCGCGAAGGCGTGCTCCTCGCGTTCGAGCGCGAGCAGGCCGGACGCCAGCAGCACCGTCAGGAACATCAGCGAGATCGTCACCGCGACGGCGATCGCGTAGGCGTCCAGCGGCGTCCGTCTGCCGCCGATCACCGTCTGTCTGACCGCGAGCGGCTCGGCGACCGAGCGCAGCACTCTCGTCGAGACGCCGAGGTTCTCGATCGCGAGGCGCGCGAAGCGGTCGACCTGCTCCAGCGCCGTGTACTCGGGCGACGATCTCGGCAGCGTCGCCATCACGCCCGCGATCAGCCGCTGCGACGTTCTCAGGCCGAGGATCGAGACGTCGGTGCCGAAGACATTCAGCGAGCCGCCGTCGCGCAGCATCTCGATGTAGTCGAGCGTGATTCTCTGGTACTTCTCGCGCAGCGCTGTGTTGGCGTCGGCGATGCGGGCCTTGATCAACGACTCGACGAACTGCTGCTTGACCGGATCCTCGCCGTTGTAGGCGACCTCGAGCGTCGGCTGCTCGCGACCGCTCTGCAGCTGCTGCGCGATGTCCGGCGGCAGGATCAGCGCGGCCAGAACCTCACCGTCCTTGACCAGCTGCACCGCCTGTTCGCGCGAGGTCGCTCTGATGATGTCGACCGATCTCGACAGCTCCGGCAGGAACTCGTCGGCGTTGACCGCGGAGCCGCCGACGTCGAAGGTGCGCTGCTCTCTGGGAACCCCGCTGAAGAGCGCGATCGACGGGTTGCCGGGACCTCTGGAGAGCGCGCTGCCGATCAGCAGTGCGATCAGGATCGGGTAGAGCACCAGCAGCGCCACCAGCAGCGGCGAGCGGCGCAGGATCTGCACGTCCTTCAGCAGGAGCCAGCGCATCGGTCAGTGCCCGCGCTCGTGGAGGAAGCGCACGAAGGCGGCCTCGAAGTCGCGCGGGCCGGCCGCGTCACCGCCGACGGTCGCCTCCAGCTCGCCCGGCGTGCCGTTGAACAGCAGCTCGCCGTCGGCGAGCACGAGCACGCGGTCGGCGTAGCGCTCCGCCTCCTGCACGTTGTGGGTCGAGTACACGACCGTCGTGCCGGCGGCCGCGAGCCGCGCGATGAACTCCCACAGCCGCTCGCGCTGGCGCGGGTCGAGCGACGAGGAGGGCTCGTCGAGCAGCAGCACCGGCGGCGCCGCGAGCAGCCCGACGGCGATGTTGACGCGCTGCTGGTTGCCGCCGGAGAGGCGTCCGACCTCGTCGCCGGCACGATCCTCCAACCCCGTCTGCGCGAGCATCGCGGCGACGACGGCGTCCGGCTGCGGCACCTTCTCCAGCCGCGCGAAGAGGCGCAGGTTCTCAGCGACCGACAGCTTCGAGTAGACGGCCGGCTGCTGCGGCACCCAGCCGATCTCACGACCGCTGCGCGAGACCGTCCCCTCGTCCGGTGGCTGGATCCCGGCGAGGATCGAGAGCATCGTCGTCTTGCCGGCGCCGTTCGGTCCGATCAGCGCGACCAGCTCGCCCGGCGCGGCGTCGAAGCCGACCCCGCGCAGCGCGACGCGCTCGCCGTAGCGCTTCGTCAAGCCGGCGACCGCCAAGGCGGGTGGGGCGTCGGTCTCGACGGATGGCATCGCCCGTAGGCTAACCGGGCGCGGCCGGGACGCGACGCAGCATCCGCTATACACGCCGGATGAACATCCTCTTCGTCGGCGACGTCGTCGGCAGCGCCGGCCGCCGGCTGCTGCTGCGCCTGCTGCCCGAACTGCGCGAGCAGCACGATGCGACCTTCGTCGTCGTCAACGGCGAGAACGTCGCCGGCGGCGTCGGCATCACGCCGAAGATCGCCGACGAGCTGTTCGCGCACGGCGTCGACGTGATCACGCTCGGCAACCACACCTACCGTCAGCGCGCGATCTACCCCTACCTCGATCGCCACGACGCGATTCTGCGGCCGGCCAACTTCCTCAAGAGCCAGCCCGGCCACGGCCACTGCGTCGTCGAGCGGGCCGGCGTGCGCCTCGGCGTCGTCAACCTCTCCGGCAACCTCTTCCTGAAGGCGGGCCGGCCGGCCTTCGCGGAGGCCGACGCGGCACTGCACGCGCTGCGCGGCAGAGTCGACCACGTGCTCGTCGACATGCACGCCGAGGCGACGAGCGAGAAGGTCGCGATCGGCTGGCACCTCGACGGCAGAGTGACGGCCGTCGTCGGGACGCACACGCATGTGCCGACCGCTGACGCGCGCGTGCTGCCGGGCGGGACGGCCTACATCACCGACGTCGGCATGACCGGCGCCCGCGGCGGCGTGATCGGCGTCAAGAAGGAGCTGGCGATCGAGTCGCTCGTCACGCAGATGCCGGTCCGCTTCGAACCGTCCGAGGACGATCCGTGGCTGATGGGCGTCGTGATCTCGGGGACGTCACCGCTGCGCGCCGACAGGATCGAACAGCTGCTCGTGCCCGCCCCCGCCGGCTTCCGCTGAGCCGCTCGCGGCCGCGGGCGGCGGCGAGCCGGGATCGCCGTAGCGGCCGAACAGCGCGACGATCACGAACGGGAAGAACCACACCAGATAGAGGTAGAACCAGTAGGTCAGGCTGAGCTGGAGCGCGATCAGCACGACGGCGCCGAGCGCCGCCGTCTGCACGAGCGTACGCTGGCGCCAGCAGAAGGCGAGCGAGAGCGCGAACAGCACCGCCGCCAGCTGCACCGCCGTCTGGACGGTGTCGAGCCCGTCCCACAGCCCCCAGATCGAGAACGGCGAGCCGCGGTCGCGCTGGAACGCGAGCGTGTGGTCGAGGAAGGTCGACCAGTTGCCCTCCAGGATCACCGGCAGCATCGCGACGGCCGCCGCGACGAGGAAGCCGAGCGCGTAGCCGAGGAATGCACGCGGCCCCCGCCGCGCGACCGCGGCGCCGCGCGGGACGGCGTCGATCGGCGTGCGCATGAACAGCGGCGCGAGCGCCAGCGAGGCGAACTTCGTCAGGCCGCCGAGGGCGGTCAGCGCCCCGCGCGCGCCCGGCCGTGCGGCGACCAGCAGCGTGCAGACGAGCAGCAGCGCCACGAGCGCGTCGTTGCCGTTCGTGTTGGAGACGTAGAGCGTGAACGGGAAAGCCGCCCACAGGTAGGCGAAGACGATCCCCAGCGAGGGCCCGCGGATGCGACGGCCGAGCAGGAACAGCGCCCCGATCGTCAGCAGGTCGAAGACGACCGCGGCGGCGTGCGCGGCCGGCAGGTCGTCCCAGCGACCGCTCCAGCCGAAGATCCGCTCGAACGGCACGTAGGCGAGGTAGTTGACCGGGCCGTAGGTGTCGCCGTGGGCGTTGTCGGTCGGCCAGCCGCCGTAGAGCGGCTCGCCATCGACCAGCTTGTTGGCGCCGATCACGCCCGAGTAGCCGACGTCGATCACGTTCGAGTTGGTGACGTTGAGCCCGACGCGGAAGCCGATCAGGAAGACGAGCGCGACCGCCAGCCACGAGACCGGCACCAGCAACCGCAGCGGCTCAGGCCGCCCGCCGCGCCGCGCCACGACGAGCATTCGCGCGATCAGGTAGAGCAGCGGCGGATAGATCAGCGGCGTCGAGAGGCCGATCCGCGCGTGGTTGAAGAAGGCGAGCGAGACCGAGAAGGAGAGCAGCACCAGCAGGTCGAGGTGCAGCCACGACGGTCGCCGCCGCCACGGCAGGAACGGCGCGACGAACAGCAGGCACAGCGGGACCCACACGTACCAGGCGTTGACGCGGCGGCCGAACGCTCCCTCATAGCCGCGCGCCATCGTCCACGGCACCTGGTAGCCGGTCCACGCCTCGCGCACCGCGCCGGTCAGGTCATCGAGCGTCACCTGACCGATCTCGGAGCGCTTTCTGTCGAAGTAGCTGACCTGCCACTGCGCCGTGCCCTTCGTGTACGCCGTCGGGTAGGCGCCCGGGTGCTCGGCGACGACGCGTCTGATCTTCGGTACGGCGTCCGCGATCGCGGTCGCCTGTCTCGACGTGAGGCGGAAGCCGGGCGGCGGGATCGACGGGCTCGGCGGCGTCGCGAGCGCGTTCGGATCGGTCGCTCTCGCGGTCGCGGTGGTCGTCGTCGTCGCCAGCGGCGTCTGCGAACCGCCGAGCGGCGTCGAGCTGACCAGCGGCGGCGGCACCGCGACCGAGGTCGCCCCGGTGCCCGTCACCGCGGGCGTCTGCGCGCCGGTCAGCGCCGGGGCGAGCAGGAGCGCGAGCGCCGCGAGCAGGGCGGCCGCGGCGAGGCGCGCCGCGGCCGGCGTCATCTGCGGAAGCTCCAGAGCTTCTGGCCGAGGAAGTTCAGCGGCGTCGCGGCGACGATCGCGATCGCCTGCGCCGGCACCTCCGGCAGGCCGCCGACCTCGACGAGCGTCACCAGCACCGCGTAGTTGAAGCCGAACGCGATGACGCTGACGAGCAGGAAGCGGGCGGCCTGGAAGCCCGCGTGGCCGCCGCGGCCGTCGAAGGTCCAGTGGCGGTTCCACCAGAAGTTGTTCAGCACCGAGACCAGGAACGCGAGCACCGAGGCGATCCGGTAGCCGATCTCGAACGAGTGGACCGCGAGCGTGAAGACGGCGAGGTTGACGACGTAGCCGCTGGCGCCGACGAGCCCGAAGCGGACGAGCTGGAACCAGTTTCTCGGATGGCGCATGCCATGGCGGACCCGCCGATGCAGCGGCGATGCGACAACGGTCGTGTCCTTCGGCATGCCGGACAGCGTACCCCGCCGCCGCATCAGATTCCGCTGAGAGCGGTCAGGTGCCAGTGGTGCGCGCGACGCCGAAGTGGTCGGCGACGATCGGCAGCACGTCGCGCAGCGTCCACTGCTCGTGAGCATCCCGCGTCGGCGGTCCTGTGCCGCACCACAGGAGCGCGCCGAGCGAGTCGCTGCGATGCAGCGAGCCGTGGCTGCCGCCGCCTGGATGCCAGGCGCCGCCCCAGTCGACGAACTCGTACGCCGGACCGGCCGACAGCAGCACGTCGCCCGCCGTCGGACAGGTCAGCGCCGACCAGACGCGCCCGAGCGCGTCCGGGTAGTCGGGCGTCACAAGTCTGCCGTCGTGCACCTTGGCGGAGATCGCGGCGAGGTCGCCGTCGACGCTCCATCTGCGACCGCGCGCGTCGACGAGGTCGCCACCCGGAGCGAAGTGCAGCTCCCCGCGCTCGCTCGCGATCACGCCCTCCCGCGGCGCCGCGCGACGCATCGCGAGGTCGACGCCCGGGACCGTCAGCGCGACCTTCGCCGCCTCAGCGGCCAGCTGCGCACGCCGCTCCTCCGCCAGCACGTAGACCATCGCCGACCGCTGCGCCGGGCTGATCGCGATGTCGCCCTCGGTCGCCCGCCCGCCGTTGGGGCGCGCGACCGACCAGTCTGCGAAGGCGAGGTCGAGCTGGATCTTCTCCTCGACCTGGGTGTGCGAGTGATCGGCCATCACGACCATCGCGTGGTCGTCGAGGAAGCGGTCGATCCCGCCGCCGGCGTGCACGAGCCGCTCCAGCTGGCGGTCGGCCGCGGCGATCGAGGTGACCTGCGCGTGCGGCCCGTTGCGGTGCGACCAGGTGTCGTTGTCGGGCAGCGAGAAGAGCATGAAGTCGTAGAGGTCGTGCTCCTCCATGTACGCGCCGACGCAGCCGGTGTGCGCGTCGCGGGCGCCGGGCATCCCGAACTGCCCGCGGCAGCCGGTGCGGCGGCTGGCGAAGAGGTCGGCGTAGAACAGCTCCCGCGGCCCCTTCACCGGCTCTCTGAAGACGGTCGCGTTGGCGATCCGCGCCAGCGGCGTGTCGGTCGTCACGTGGTGCTCGTGGCGGCCGCGGTACATCAGGTACGTCGTCCCCGCCGTGCGCACGCCGGCGTCGTCGAGCAGCTCGAAGCACGTCGGCGTCTCGCGCGCCAGATGGACGGCGTTCATGTTGTAGACGGTGTCGGTCAGCGACCGCAGCACGCCGAACTTGCGCGAGGCGGAGAAGCTCGAGCCGTACTCGACGTAGCGCTGCTCCTCGCGCGAGAACCAGTTCATGCTCGGGATCCGGTGTCTGTCGGGCCCGGTCCCGGTCGCGATCGAGGCGGCGCAGACCGGCGTCACCGACGGGAAGGCGGCGCAGCAGTCGTCGACGTAGGCACCGCGGTCGCGGATCGCCTTCAACGTCGGCGCCGTCCCGCTGGCGATCGCTCGCTCCAGCATCGCCGGCTTCATGCCGTCGATGACCGTGAGAACGAGCTTCTTCGACATCGTCAGAACGCTGACACGTCTATCGCAGGACGCGCAGGCCGGCGTACTTCTGGCCCTCGCGTCTGCGCTGGCCGAGCAGCAGCCAGGCGAGGAAGGCGAGCGCGATCAGCGACAGCGGCGGAAACAGCACCGCCAGGCCCGCGACGGCGACGCCGGCACCCTCGGCGTAGACCGGCAGCGCGACCGCCGCGTCTCTGTCGAGCCGGGCGCGGGTGCGGCGGAAGAAGATCCGCGCCGTTGCGGCGGCGAGCGCGGCGCAGGCGAGACCGCCCACGATCCCCGGCCACCACGTGTATCCGTCGTTAGCGAGCGCGCCGGCGAAGAAGAGCGCGCCAAGGCCGAGCGCGATGCCCCCGACGGCGGCGCCGAGCGGTCCGGCCTCGACTCTGTCTGCGCCGACGCGACGCTCGGCGACGACGAGCACGACCACGCCGATCAGCAGCGCCAGCAGGAAGATCGGCGCCTCCAGGAAGGAGAGGTCGGTGCCCTCGAAGTCGATCCCGAGGTCGCCGCGCGCGAGCGCGCCGACCAGCAGGGCGGGCAGGAACGGGCGCAGGCCGACGCCGAGCGCGAGGCCGATCCCGAGGCAGATGGCGAGGAAGAGAGTCATCCGGTCCGGTAGCTTGAAGTTGGCATGACGATAGTCGACGGGCCGAGGTGTTCGGTCCGCTGCGGCGAAGTCCACACGGAGAGCACCCAAGGCCCGCCATGACGCGCAAGGAACCATCACGCTCAACCGCCCGCGATCTCGAACGATACGCGGCCCTGTTCGCCTCGCGCACGCAGGTGATGAAGAAGTCGGCGATGCGCGACCTGATGGCGCTCACCGAGCGCGCCGAGGTGATCTCGCTCGCCGGCGGTCTGCCCGACACCGCGAGCTTCCCGCCCGCGACCTACGCGAGCGTGATGGACAGAATCGCGCTCGAGGCCTGCGCGCGCGCGCTCCAGTACGGGCCGACCGAGGGCATGTCGGCGATGGCGGACTGCATCATCGACGTGATGGCCGGTGAGGGGATGCACGTCACCGGCGACGACCTGCTCGTCACGACCGGCGGCCAGCAGGTGATCGACCTCGTCTGCAAGACGCTGATCGACCCGGGCGACGTGATCGTCGCCGAGGGACCGACGTATCCGGGCGCCGTCCCGACCTTCTCCTCATACCAGGCCGACGTCGTCCAGATCCCGATGGACGCCGACGGCATGCGGGTCGACGAGCTGGAGGAGACGCTCGACCGGCTCGAGCGCGAGGGCCGGCGGCCGAAGTTCATCTACACCATCCCGACGTTCCAGAACCCGGGCGGCGTGACGATGTCGCTGCCGCGCCGCGAGCGGATCGTGCGGATCGCGCATGAGCGCGAGCTGCTGGTGCTGGAGGACAACCCGTACGGCATGCTGCGCTACGAGGGCGAGGCGCTGCCGCCGCTCTATGCGCTCGACGGCGGCGAGTTCGTGATCTACCTCGGCACCTTCTCGAAGATCCTCTCGCCGGGGATCCGCCTCGGCTGGGCCGCCGCGCCGCAGCCCGTGCTGCAGAAGATGAACATCGGCAAGGCCGCCGCCGACCTCTGCTCCTCGTCGATGACGCAGCTGTTCGTCGCCAACTACTTCGCATCCGTCGACTGGCGCAGATACGTCGAGTCGCTGCGTGACATCTACCGCCATCGCCGCGACGCGATGTTCGACGCGCTCGCCGAGCACTTCCCGCGCGAGGCGCAGTGGACGAGACCTGAGGGCGGCATGTTCATCTGGGCGACGCTGCCCGACTACATCGACACCACTGACCTGCTGGCGCGGGCCCTGCGTGAGAACGTCGCCTTCGTGCCGGGTCGCGCCGCCTACCTGGACGGCCGCGGCGGCTCCTCGATGCGGCTGAACTTCTCCGGCGTGAGCGAGCACGACATCCGCGAGGGCATCCGCCGCATCGGTGCCGTGATAGCCGAGCAGGTCGCGCTCTACGGCACGCTCACGGGGATGGAGCCCGCTCCGTCACTGGAGCAGCCGCCCGCCGCGAGCGGCGAGAGCGAGCAGAAGCGGCTGGCGAGAATCGTCGAGCTGCCGCGCCGTCAGTCGTCGCAGCAGCGCGCCGAAGGCGACGGCTGATCGAGCGGCGGTCGGCGTGCGCCGACCGCGCTCAGGATTCCCCGCCGGCGAAATCCTCCGGCGTGACGCTGTCGAGGAAGTCCTTGAACTTCTCGACGACCTCTTCGGTGTCCTCGACCTCGTGCTCGAACTCGATCGCCGACTCGGCGATCACCTCTTCGGCGGCGAAGATCGGAGCGCCCGCGCGGACGGCGAGCGCGAGCGCGTCGCTGGGACGCGAGTCGATCTCGAGCTCGCGGCCGTTGACGGTCAGCGTGATCGAGGCGTAGAAGGTGTTCTCGCGCAGCTCCGTGACGGAGACGCGCGAGCAGTTGACCTCCAGCTCGGACAGCATGTCGGAGAGGAGGTCGTGCGTCATCGGACGTGGCGTCGTCGCGCCTTGCAGCTTCATCAGGATCGCCGCAGCTTCGGGGTGTCCGATCCAGATCGGCAGGAACTTGTTGCTGTCGACGGTCTTCAGCAACACGATCGGCTGCTTGCCGACCATGTCGAAGCTGACGCCGTAGATGACCATCTCCTGCACTTCCATGCTCCTAGGCCTGGGGTAGGGACCAAGTATAGGCAGCGGCTCAGCCGGCTCGAAGCGACGCCCCGGCGCCTGCTCGGCGCTTCCGAGAAAGTGCCAATTTGCTGGGACTTCTGATGTTCCACCGGTTCGTGTCGCGACACACGAGGCCGAAAACGAGCGAGGCCCGCGGACGCGGGCCTCGTGCAGTGGGCGATCCTGGATTCGAACCAGGGACCTCTTCCTTATCAGAGAAGCGCTCTAACCGACTGAGCTAATCGCCCCGACTGGAAGCGCGATTCTAGCGGGATCCGCGAGCGATGTGCGTGCTGCCCTCAGGCGACCGCGCGAACGCCCAGGCGACGCGCAAGAGCAAGCGCTTCGTCGAGCGATTCGAACGACAGCTGGACGCGGTAGCCGCTGCCCGCGGACGTCACCTCGACGTCGCTGCCGACCGCGCTGCCGAAGACGTCGCTGAGCTGCGAGATCGCCTCCTGCTGATCGGGATGGACACGCGACGGGGTCCGTCTCGCGGGACGCTGCGTGCTCTCGGTCTCCTCGGCCGCACGCGCGCGACGCTCCAGCTCGCGCACCGACCAGCCGTGCGCGGCGGCGTCGCGCGCCAGACGGCGACGATCGCCGTGGTCGGGCGCCAGCAGCAGCGCGCGCCCGTGGCCTTCGCTGAGGTCGCCGCGTTCGAGCAGCGCGAGCGCATCGTCGGGCAGGTCGAGCAGCCGAATCAGGTTGGAGACCGCGACGCGGCTGCGCCCGACGCGGCGACCCACGTCCTCGCGCGTGAGGCTCAGCTCCTCCACGAGTGCGGCGCAGGCGCGCGCCTCCTCGATCGGGTTGAGGTCCTCGCGCGCCATGTTCTCGATCACGGCCAGCTCGAGCGAGGCGGCGTCGTCGTGCTGCCGGATGATCGCGGGAATCTGCTGCAAACCGGCGATTTTCGCGGCACGCCATCGGCGCTCGCCGGCGATCAGCTCCCAGCTCCCGTCCACCAGCGGACGGACGAGCACCGGCTGCAGGACGCCGCGCACTCTGAGCGACTCGGCGAGCGCGACGAGCGCCTCCTCCTCAAACGTCCGGCGCGGCTGGTGCGGATTCGGCGCGATCAGGTCGACGGGGATCGAGCGCAGCTCCTCGGCCTCGTCTCTCGGCGCCGCCGAGAGGATCGCCGAGAGCCCGCGACCCATTCCACGGGGCTTCTCAGCCACGGGCGGCCACCTCCTTTGCAAGATCGAAGTAGGCGTCGGAGCCTGCACAGTGCGGATCGTGGTGGATCACCGGTCTCCCGAAGCTGGGTGCCTCACCAACGCGGATGTTGCGCGGGATGACCGTGTCGAAGACGAGCGTGGGAAAGTGCTCGCGCACCTCGCGCTCGACATCCTGAGCCAGGCGCGTGCGCCCGTCATGCATCGTCAGCAGCATGCCCGCGATCGTCAGACGGGGGTTCAGCTCACGCTGGATCAGCCCGAGCGTGTCGAGCAGGCCGGCCAGCCCTTCCAGCGCGAAGTACTCGGCCTGGACCGGGACGATCACGCGGTCGGCTGCGACGAGCGCGTTGACCGTCAGCGGCCCGAGCGACGGAGGACAGTCGAGGATCGTGAACGTGTAGCGCTCACGGACGTCCGCCAGCGCGTCGCGCAGTCGACCCTCCGACTCCTCGATCCGCGGCAGTTCGACCGACGCGCCGGCGAGGTCGGGGCTGGCCGGCACGAGCGAGAGGTGCTCGATGCCGGTGGGCCGGATCGCCTCCTCCATCGTCGCGTCCCCTGAGAGGACGTCGTAGATGCTCGGAGCGGAGTCCTTCGGAATGCCGAGGCCGACGGTCGCGTTCGCCTGAGCATCCATGTCGACCAGCAGGGCCTCGTAGCCAGCCTCGGCGACGCACGCCGCGAGGTTGACGGCGGTCGTCGTCTTGCCGACGCCGCCCTTCTGGTTTGCGATCGCGTAGACGGTTGCCATCAATGGTTCCTTCTGGGGTCAGGCCGCTGTGCCGGCGTCGAACGCCGGTCTGCGGCCATGTTTCGATCCTGCCCGAGGGTGAGAGCGCGGATGTGAGGCTCCCAACGCGAAGGACCTTAGCGCCGACGACGGTCGGACGCGCCCCGGAGAGCCGCTCAGAGCGGGCGTTTCCGCGCCATCCCGGCACGGCGTGGGAAGCGGTCGGGCGTCGGAGCGATCTTGCGCAGGACATGGAGATGCCGGTGATCAGCCCCCGCATAAGGGGCGACAGGAAGGATCTGCTCCAGTTCCAGGCCGACGATCGCTGCGGCCCGCGCGCCGTCGGCTTCCTCGTCCGCGTCACGACGGCCCTTCCACGCGACGAGCACTCCTCCGTCGCGCAGCAGCGGGGCGGCGTACTCGACGAGGATGGCAAGCGGCGCGAGGGCGCGAGCAGTGACGACGTCGTTCTGGCCGACGCCCGCCGCCCACTCCTCGGCCCGTGCGGGCACGACCTCCACGTTGTCGATCCGCGCCGCGTCGGCTGCAGCCGAGATGAACGCGCACTTGCGGGCGATGCTCTCGACCAGCGCGACGCGCGCCTGCGGCAACGCAAGCGCCAAGGGGAGACCGGGGAAACCGGCTCCCGCCCCGAGATCGGCAATCACAGAGGCCGCCCGAACGTCCGCCAGTTCCAGCCCGGTGAGGGAGTCCGCGAGGTGAACGCCGATTCCAGCCGCCGGTTCGCGCACGGTCGTCGGCGCATGCTCATCGTCGAGAGCGCTCAGGAGCGCTCCCAGTCGCTCGCCGCTGTCGTCGGGAAGCGAGTACTGGCGGGCAAGCGCGTCCAACCGCTTCTGAACGGCGTCAGGGAGGCTCATCAGGTGTCCGCGCGCGAGCGCACGCGCGCGATGTAGTCGGCGTACTTCGTCGTCATCTCGTCAAAGCGGGCGGCGGCGTGACCGTCGTAGTCGGCGAGGAGCGATCGCTCGAGCAAGGGAAGCACGTCCTCCACCAGCGCCTGGCCGCGCGCCATCCACTGGTAGTACGACCGATCGCCGTGGTGATAGGGCCCATAGAGCTTCGTGCGAGGGAACAGCCGCATCAGCAGTTCGAAGAGCGCCTGGTGGCGCGTGTGCATGCGAACGGTGACCTGCGGCTGCTTGCCATCACCACCGAAGGAGCCCTCGCCGATGAGGACCCCGATGACCAGTCCCTGCTCGAACTCGGTCAGTTCGCTCATCGCAGGCAGAGAAGTGACGGGGTGAGAGAAATCTGTTTCACCGTCATGAAAAACGTGAAACACCCGCCGGAGCGCGGCGTCGGCGAAACCGACCTAGCGCTTGATCGGCGCGACGACGAGATGGCGGTCGGGCTCGACACCCTCGCTGTACGTCTCGATCCCGTCGCGATCGCGCAGGTACTCGTGGACGACGCGTCGCTCGACCGCGTTCATTGCATCCAGCGCCACAGGCGCCGCGATCCGCAGCGCCTCCTCGACAGCCTCATCAGCATCGTGTTGGAGCAGCGAGGCGCGACGCTCCCGATAGCCGGCGGCGTCGACGGTGACACGCTTGCGACCATCTGCGCCGCGGAACGCGGCACGGTAGGCGAGATGCTGTATCGCGTCGATCGTCTGGCCATGGCGACCGATCAACAACCCGAGGTCCTCGCCGTCGAGGACGGCGGTGACCGCTTCATCAGTCTCGGTGACCTCGACCTCGGCGTCGATCCCGACGGCCGTGAGGATCCGCGCGAGCAGCTCTTCGACGCGCTCGGCAGCTTCGCTTCTTGCAGGTGTCACCGGCGGCGCCCCGATCGTTTCTTCTTTCTCCGCGCCGACGGGGGCGGACCGCCCGCCGCTCTGCGCGCCGTCTCGTCGGCGCTCGGCGCCGGCGCCTCATCCCGCTTGCGCGACATCACGCGGCCGGCCTTCGGTCTCGCCGGCGCATCGTCGTCGGCGGCTCCGGCCTTGCCTGTCAACGCCGCCGCTCCAACTGGGGCGCCCGCGAGCTCAGGTCTTCTGTTCGGCAGCCCGACGGTCTTGCGCACGATCAGCTGCTGCACGATCGTCCAGCAGTTCGTCGTGATCCAGTAGACCATGAGGCCGGCCGGGAAGTTGATTATGAAAGCGACGAAGACGATCGGCAGTGCCAGCATGATCATGCGCTGGTTTCTGTCCATCGAAGCCGTGCTCAGCAGGCCCGAGGCGATCTGCGAACCGACATACATGACGACGAGCACGACCAGCACAGCGCCGGTCGCTCTGTCCGTCAGGTCGGGGATGAAGAGGAACTCACCCGAGCCCGCGACGACGTCGCCGCACGCCTTCGCCGTCTGCCCGCAGATGTCGTAGCGCAGGTCGCCGCGCAGCATGTAGTACAGGCCGATGAAGAACGGCAGCTGGAACAGCAGCGGGAAGCAGGAGGCCAGAGGATTGACTCTGTTCTCCTGGTAGAACTTCATCATCTCCTGCTGCTGACGCTGCTTGTCGTTTCTGTACTTCGCCTGGATTCTTCTCAGCTCAGGCGCAAGCAGCTGCAGGCGCTGCATCGACTTGACCTGCTTCAGCGTCAACGGCAGCAGCAGCAGCCGGACGGTGATCGTCAGCAGGATGATCGACAGGCCCCAGCCGGCTCCGACCGTGTCGTGGAAGAACAGGAGGACCTGTTCGAGCACGTCGATCAGCGGCTGCAGGGGATTCGCGAAGACGAAAGGCATCAGAAGTCGTTCAGGCGCTCGGGGCGGTTGGTCGGCGGTGGGGGAAGAGGCGCTGGTCGTGGACGGGGTCGAAGCCCCCATGACTCCACGGATTGCAGCGCATCACGCGCCAGCCCGCGAGCACCAGCCCGCGGAGTATGCCGTACTCCCGAATCGCCTGCTCGGCGTAGCGGGAGCAGGTCGGCTCGTATTTGCAGCGACGCGGCAGGCCGGGAGAGATGAACCGCTGGTAGAAGCGGATCGGCGCAACGGCGACCGAGCGCGGCTTGCTCATCTGCCCGATCCCTCGGCCCGCTCTCTCGCGCGGGCGATCAACTCGGCCAGGGCGCTGCGGATTCCCTCGAGACCGTCGCGCTCGGCGACGGCGCGGGCCTCGGGCCGGGCGACGACGACGACGTCGATGCCGGCTGGCAAGGCGGCGGACTCCTGCTGGAAGGCCTCCCGCAGCAGTCGCTTCACGTGGTTGCGCTCGACGGCGCCTCCGACTCTGCGAGAGACGGAGACGCCCAAGCGCGGCTCACCCTCCTCGGAACGAGGAAAGGCGTAGAGGACGAGGACGCGATTCGCAAGCGAGCGTCCCTGTCGAAACACCCGGTCGAATTCGGCGCTGCGGGACAGCCGGCCCCGCTTGCTCCGCCGGGCTGTGACGCCCGGGCGCGCGCTCATCAGACGGTGAGGCGCTTGCGCCCCTTGTCGCGACGACGCTTGAGCGTCGCTCGACCGGCGCGAGTCTGCATCCGCTCACGGAAACCGTGAGTGCGGGCGCGCTTGCGCTTCTTGGGCTGGTAGGTGCGTTTCATGGGCTCACATATTCCCGTTGAGGGGGCAGGTCAGTATACGCGCGGAGGCCGGCGGCGACGTCCCGCCTCCCACGCGATCCTGGCAGAGCATCTCCGCGGGCGACGTCCCGGACGGCTCTCGACAGGGTTGTCGACAGTCCGCGAAACCCTGTCGACAACTCCGCCAGCGCCGACCCGGCAACCTTTTTCCCGCGATTTGCGCACTCCCCCAGGCGGGGGTTTCGCACAGGCGCCGGGCACCGTCCGACCACTGCTATATTCGCCGCCCCCCGGGGTCGCTCGCGGCCCTTTCATCCCCCTCCAGCACTCCGACGAGAGGTCGGCCGACGACGCCTGTGCAGATCCAGCTCGAGCACACCTGGTCCCAGATCCAAGCCGAGCTGCGGCGTGCCGTCACCGACTCGACGTACCACCTCTGGCTCGCGCCGCTGAAGGCGCGCGGGCTCGACGGCGACGTGCTGCTGGTCGGTGCGCCGGACGAGATCCGCACCTGGGTCGCCGACCGCTTCGCGCGCGTCATCCAGAGCTGCTCGGAGACCGTGCTCGGCAGAGCCGCGCGGGTCGAGATCGTCGCGCTCGACGCGCCGCTGCCCGAAAGCGCGGAACAGGTCGAACAGACCGCCGTCCCGGTCCTCACGCCGGCGCGGCGCGGCGGCCAGGCCGCCGCCGACGAGGCCTTCAACCCGAAGTACACCTTCGACCAGTTCGTGATCGGCGACGGCAACCGCCTCGCCCACGCCGCAGCGCTCGCGGTCGCCGAACTGCCCGGCCAGGCCTACAACCCGCTCTTCATCTACGGGCCTCCCGGTCTCGGCAAGACGCACCTGCTGCACGCGATCGGCAACTACGTGCGCGAGTACGGCGACGGCCTGACCGTCCGCTACACGACGATCGAGGCGTTCACGAACAGCTTCATCAACGCGCTCAACACGAAGGCCGTCGACGACTTCAAGCGGCGCTATCGCGACACCGACATCCTCCTCATCGACGACGTCCAGTTCCTCGAGAGCAAGGCGAAGACGGAGGAGGAGTTCTTCCACACCTTCAACGCGCTCTACGAGACCGGCAGCCAGCTCGTCGTCACCTGCGACCGCATGCCGCGCGACATGAACGCGCTCGCGGATCGCCTGCGCGAGCGGTTCGAGTCGGGTCTCGTGACCGACATCCGACCGCCCGACCTCGCTACGCGCATGACGATCCTGCGCAAGCGCGTCCAGCACGACGGAGTCCAGCTCGCCGATCCTGACGCGATCGCGCCGATCGCCGATCGCATCACGACGAACATCCGCGCGCTCCAGGGCGCGCTGATCCGCGTCGTCGCCTTCCACTCGCTGACGGGCAGAGCGATCGACCAGGCCCTCGTCACGCACGTCCTCGACGGGCTCTACCCCGGTGCCGCCGCGCCGCGCCAGCGGACTGTCGCCGAGATCCAGGAGGCGACCTGCGAACGGCTCGGCGTCTCGCCTGAGGCGCTGCGCTCGCCCGACCGCAGCGCCCGCGTGGCATGGGCGCGGCAGGTGGCGATGTACCTCGCGCGCGAGCTGACCGACGAGACGCTGCCGGCGATCGGCCGCGCCTTCGGGGGGCGCAACCACACCACCGTCCTGCACGCCTGTCGCCGCGCGACGGAGCGGATGGCCTCCGACGCCGAGGCCTACGAGCTGGTGCGCGCCCTCACCGCCCGCCTTCAGGAGCCCGATGCCGACCGGAGTTCCTGACACACTGTTGAGCCTTCGGGCGCGCCGATGTGCGCAGCCTGCCCGCAACCTGCGGCTTTTCGACGACTTGTGCACATCTCCTTGCTCCCTATGACGAAGATCTCTCTTATCTCCTCGAGGTACCCATCGTGAAGATCTCGGCCGCGCGCGAGGAACTCCTCGCCCAGCTTCAGACCGTCAGCCGCGTCGCCTCGACGCGCGTCCAGGCGCTCGCCGGGGTCCAGCTGATCGCGGCTGACGGCCGCGTCGAGCTGCGGGCGACCGACCAGGAGATCACGCTCCGAGTCCCGCTCGACGCCGTGATCGAGCGCGAGGGCACCGTGCTGCTGCCCGCTCGGCTGCTCGTCGACGTGGTGCGCTCGCTGTCGGCGCCGAACGTCTCGCTCGAGCAGCGCCCGGCCGAGCAGGACGTCGAGCTGGTCGCCGGCAACGCGCAGTTCCACATCCGCACGCTCCGCAACGAGGACTTCCCCGCCTTCCCGGAGCCTGAGTCCGACGGTGTCGTGACCGTCCCGGCCCGCGCCTTCGTCGACACGGTCCTGCGGGTCGCCAACTCGGCCTCGCGCGACGAGACCCGTCCGGTGCTGACCGGCATCATGGTCTCGGCCTCCGAGCGCGAGCTGCGCATGGTCGCGACCGACTCGTACCGCCTCAGCGTCAAGGAGACGACGCTGGAGCACCCGCTCGTCGGCGGCTTCGAGGCGAACGTGCCGGCCCGCGCGCTGCAGGAGCTGGCGCGCCTGGTCCAGCAGCTCGACGGCGAGACGCTGAGCGTCGGCGTGCGCCAGAACCAGGTCGTCTTCCAGCTCGGCGAGGTCGTGCTGTCCTCGCGCCTGATCGAGGGCCAGTTCCCCAACTACCGCCAGCTGCTGCCCGACAGCTACGAGCACGAGCTGTCGATCGCCGGCAGCGAGGTGACCGACGTGGTGCGCCGCATCGCGCTGCTGGCGCAGAAGAACGCGCCGCTGCGGCTGTCGTTCGCGCCCGGCGAGCTGACGGTGTCCTCGCAGACGCCCGACATCGGCGAGGCGAGAGAGTCGCTTCCGGTCGCCTTCCAGGGCGAGCCGTTCGAGATCGGCTTCAACCCGGACTTCCTGCGCGACGGTCTCGAGTCGGTCGGCTCCGGCGACGTGCTGCTGAAGCTGATCAGCCCCCTGCGGCCCGGCCTGATCCAGTCGGCGGAGGATGGCGGCTTCCTCTACCTGATCATGCCGATCCGCCTGAACGTGTAGCCCGCGGCGCATGCGCGTCGTGCGCCTCTCGCTGCGGAACTTCCGCAGCTATCCGAGCGCGGAGGTCGAGCTTGGAGCGGGGCTGACGGTGATCACCGGCCGCAACGGGGCCGGCAAGACGAACCTGCTCGACGCGCTCTACTTCGGCTGCACGGGGCGCTCGGCGCGCACGACCAACGACCGCGAACTGGTCCGCTTCGGCGAGAAGGTGACGCGCGTCGAGGTCACGACCGAGGCCGACGACGGCCGCCACGAGCTGAGCGTCGGCTTCGAGGCCGGCGAGCCGAAGCGGCTGATGGCCGACGGCGTCCGCGTCGAGCGCCTGCTCGACGTGGCCGGCCGGCCGCTCGTGTCCGTCTTCCTGCCCGATCGGTTGGAGCTGGTGAAGGGGACGCCATCGCTGCGGCGGGCCCACGTCGACCAGGTCGTCGCGGCGCTGTGGCCCGCGCGGACGGCGACGCGGCGGGCTTATGCACAGGCCCTTGCACAGCGGAACGCGTTGTTGACACGGGTGCGGGCGGGGCATGCGTCGCAGGCGTCGCTGCCGGCGTGGGACCGCGAGCTGGCGCGCCACGGGATCGGGCTGATGGCCGATCGCGCGGCGGCGATCGACGCCGTCGCGGGGCGCTTCCCGGCGATCGCGGCCGACCTCGGGCTCGACGGCGAGCCGGCCGTCGCCTATCGGCCGCGCTCGAAGGCATCCGACCCCGACGGACTCGCCGCAGAGCTGGCGGAGCGGCTGCCGAGCGACCTCGAGCGGGGCTTCACCCAGCACGGTCCCCATCGCGACGACCTCGCGCTCACACGGGAGCGGCGAGAGCTGCGTGCTTACGGCTCGCAGGGCCAGCAGCGGCTGGCGCTGCTCGCGCTGCTGCTGGCGGAGCGCGAGGCGATCGCCGCCACGCGCGACGCCGTGCCCGTCATGCTGCTCGACGACGTGATGAGCGAGCTCGACAGAGAGCGCCGCGGCCGCCTCGTCGAGCTGCTGCGCAGCGTCGGCCAGAGCGTCGTGACGACGACCGACATCGAACACGTCCCGGGCGGCGAGGGGAACGACGTGACGCGGCTGCGCGTCGAGGACGGTGTCGTGATCGCGGACGGCGCCGCGGAGGCAGCGTGAAGCGGCGCGCGCCGCGGCCGCTGGGCGAGGCGCTCGGAGCGCTGCAGGCGTCGCTGGCGCCCGCGACGCTGCTGGCCGAGGTGCAGCGCGTCTGGCCGGCCGTCGTCGGAGAGGCGATCGCCCGTGAAGCGGCGCCGGTGAGCGAGCGCGGGGGCACGGTCACGGTCGCCTGCAGAGCCGCGGTCTGGGCGCAGGAGCTCGACCTGATGGCCCCGCTGGTGCTGTCGAGAGTGAATGCCGCGATCGGCCGCGAGGGTGTCAAGAGACTGCGTTGCGTGACCGGAGGACGGGCCGGCGCGCGCAGGACGTGACCAAGTTGTCACAAAGTCGTCGCCGTTTGTTGCGATTTGCAGGGATTTCTCGTTGTGCAGAGCGGCCGTTCACGGTCCGCTCTGTGCTATTCTTCTGCTCACCTGCCTCTCACGCCCCGGAGAGCCGCATTCGCTGCGGGCCCGGGGCGTTGCAACGTCATCGGAGGATCGTTGGCCACCGACAGACCCGCGGCTGACAAGCCGACCCCCTCGTCCACTTACAACGCCCAGGACATCACCGTCCTCGAAGGCCTCGAGGCGGTCCGCAAGCGGCCGGGCATGTACATCGGCTCGACCGGCATTCGCGGTCTGCACCACCTCGTCTACGAGGTCGTCGACAACTCCGTCGACGAGGCGCTCGCCGGTCATGCGACCGAGGTCAGCGTCACGATCCATCCCGACAACTCGATCACCGTTGTCGACAACGGCCGCGGCATCCCTGTCGGCGTGATGGAGAAGGAGAGAAAGCCGGCGGTCGAGGTCGTGCTGACGGTCCTGCACGCCGGCGGCAAGTTCGGCGACGGCGGCGGCTACAAGGTCTCCGGCGGGCTCCACGGCGTCGGCGTCTCGGTCGTCAACGCTCTCTCCGAGAGACTTCATGTCGCCGTCCGCACCGACGGCTTCGTGCACACGCAGGACTACGTCCGCGGCGCGCCGCAGGCCGATCTCCTCAAGGGCGAGCCGACGAGCGAGACCGGCACCACGATCACGTTCCTGCCCGACGCCGAGATCATGGAGACGCTCGACTTCGAGTTCGCGACGCTCGAAGAGCGCCTGCGCGAGACCGCGTTCCTGACGAGAGGCCTGAGAATCTCGCTGACGGATGAGCGCGGCGAGGGCAGAAGAGTCGAGTTCCAGTACGACGGCGGAATCCAGGACTTCGTCGCGTACTTGAACGAGAACAAGGAGCCGGTCCAGAGAAAGATCGTCTACTTCTCGTCAGAGAGCGACGAGGGTGCGGTCGAGGTCGCGATGCAGTGGAACTCCTCCTACCAGGAGTCCGTCTTCTCGTTCGCGAACAACATCAACACGCACGAGGGCGGCTCGCACCTCTCCGGCTTCCGCTCCGCGTTGACGCGCACGCTCAACAAGTACGCGCGTGAGAAGAGCCTGCTGAAGGAAAGAGACGTCAACCTCTCCGGCGAGGACGTGCGCGAGGGCCTGACGGCCGTCGTCTCCGCGAAGCTCGCCGAGCCGCAGTTCGAGGGTCAGACGAAGACGAAGCTCGGCAACCCCGGCATGCAGGGGCTGACGGAGTCGATCGTCAACAAGGGTCTCGACGAGTTCCTCGAGGAGAACCCCTCGGACGCCCGCTCGATCATCCTGAAGGCGATCCAGGCCGCGCAGGCTCGCTCGGCCGCCCGCAAGGCGCGCGACCTCACCCGGCGCAAGTCCGCGCTGGAGAACTCCCGACTGCCGGGCAAGCTCGCCGACTGCTCGGTGAAGGACCCGTCGCTGTCGGAGATCTTCATCGTCGAGGGCGACTCCGCCGGCGGTTCGGCGAAGCAGGGACGCGACCGCGCGACGCAGGCGATCCTGCCGATGCGCGGCAAGATCCTCAACGTCGAGCGGGCCCGCATCGACAAGGTCCTCGGGAACAACGAGGTGCAGGCGCTGATCACCGCGATCGGCACCGGCGTGCGCGACGACTTCGACCTCGAGAAGGCGCGGTACCACAAGATCGTGCTGATGACGGACGCCGACGTCGACGGCGCCCACATCCGCACGCTCGTGCTGACGCTGCTGTTCCGCGAGATGATGCCGCTGATCGACGCCGGCTACGTCTACATCGCGAAGCCGCCGCTCTACAAGGTCAAGCAGGGCAAGAACGAGCGCTACATCGAGAAGGACTCGGAGCTGGAGGAGATCCTCCTCTCCGACAAGCTCGAGAGATTCGTCGTCATCGACCGGCTCGGCGAGGAGCAGAGACTGACGGAGGCGCGCTGGAAGCGCTTCACCCGCCTGTTGAAGCAGTACAACGGTTGGGCCTCGGCGCTGCGGGCGACGACGCGTCACGACACCGTCGACTTCCTGCAGGAGTCGGGCATCCTCCAGCAGCACATCCTCGAAGAGGACGCGCTCGTCGAGTTCCTGCAGAAGGACGAGCTCGAGGGCGCGTCGTTCAGCGTCGAGCTCGTCTCGCAGGACGAGGAGGAGCTGGTCGTGCGCTCGGTCGAGAAGAGAACCGGCCACGCCCGCACCCGTCACGTGCGCCGCTCGATGCTGCGCACGAACGAATACCGTCAGCTGATCCGCGTGCACGAGCAGCTCGTCAACGCGGTCGGATCGCCGGCCTTCAGCCTGAGACTCGGGGACCACAGCGACGTCGCGATCTCGTTCGACGAGCTGAGAGCGAAGGTGTTCGACATGGCCGGGCGCAACGTCGAGGTCAACCGCTTCAAGGGCCTCGGCGAGATGAACGCCGAGCAGCTGCGCGAGACGACGATGGACCCCGCGACCCGCACGCTCGCTCGCGTCACGATGGAGGACGCGGCCGCGGCCGAGCGGATCTTCTCGATGCTGATGGGCGATCAGGTCGAGCCGCGGCGGAACTTCATCGAGGAGAACGCAAACCTCGTGACCAACCTGGACGTGTGAACCGATGAGCGCAACCGATCAGCTCAGCGGCGGCAACATCGAGCCGCGCGCGCTCGAAGAGGAGATGCGCACCGCGTATCTCGACTACGCGATGTCTGTGATCGTCGGCCGCGCGCTGCCCGACGTCCGCGACGGACTCAAGCCGGTCCACCGGCGCGTCCTGTTCGCGATGAACGAGGCCGGCCTGCAGCCCAACCGGCCGCGCTCGAAGTCGTCGCGCATCGTCGGCGACACGATGGGCAAGTACCACCCGCACGGCGACCAGTCGATCTACGACACGCTCGTGCGGATGGCGCAGGACTTTTCGATGCGCCACACGCTCGTCGACGGCCAGGGCAACTTCGGCTCCGTCGACGACGACCCGGCCGCCGCGATGCGGTACACCGAGGCGCGCCTGTCGAAGATCGCGACCGAGATGCTCCGCGACATCGACGCGGACACCGTCGACTTCGGCCCCAACTACGACGGCAAGAACCAGGAGCCGCTGGTCCTGCCGGCGCGCTACCCGAACCTGCTCGTCAACGGCTCCGCCGGCATCGCCGTCGGCATGGCGACGAACATCCCGCCGCACAACCTCAGAGAGACGATCGCGGGGACGATCGCCTATATCGACAACCCTGAGATCGACGTCGACGGGCTGCTTCAGCACATCAGAGGGCCCGACTTCCCGACGGGCGGCATCATCCTCGGTGTCAACGGCATCCGCGAGGCGTACGCGAGCGGCCGCGGCAAGGTCCGGGTCCAGGCGCGCGCGCACATCGAGCCGCTGTCGCAGGGCAAGGAGGCGATCATCGTCACCGAGCTGCCCTACCAGGTGAAGAAGGGCGGCGACGGCGGTCTGATCACGAAGATCGCCGACCTGGTGCACGAGAGAAAGATCCCGGAGATCAGCGACATCCGGGACGAGACCGACCGCCACGGCATGCGCCTGGTGATCGAGCTCAAGCGCGACGCGCTGCCGAAGGTGGTGCTGAACAAGCTCTACAAGCACACCGCGATGCAGACGACGTTCGGCGTCAACATGGTCGCGCTCGTCGACAACGTGCCGAAGACGCTGTCGCTGCGCGAGGTCATCGGCCGCTACGTCGACCACCAACGCGAGATCGTCGTCCGCCGCACGAAGTTCGAGCTGCGCCGGGCTGAGGAGCGCGCCCACATCTTGGAAGGCCTGCTGATCGCGCAGGCCAACATCGACGAGGTGATCGCGATCATCCGCGGGTCGTCCGACCGCGAGCAGGCGCGCATCAACCTCGTCAACAGATTCGAGCTGAGCGAACGCCAGGCCGAGGCGATCCTGCAGATGACGCTCGGCCGCCTCACGGCGCTCGAGGTCGACAAGCTCAAGCAGGAGCATGGCGACCTGATGGAGCGCATCCGCGAGCTGCGCGACATCCTCGGCGACGAGGCGCGCGTGATGGCGATCATCAAGGAGGAGCTGCAGGAGATCGCCGACGCGTACGGCGATGAGCGCCGCACGCAGATCTCCTACGCCGAGGGCGAGATCGACATCGAGGACCTGATCGCCGACCAGCAGATGGTCATCACGATCACCCAGACCGGCTACATCAAGTCGCTGCCGCTGGCGACCTACCGCCAGCAGCGGCGTGGCGGCGTCGGCGTGACCGGGATGGACATGAAGGACGGTGACTACATCGAGCACCTCTTCGTGACCTCGACCCACGACTTCCTGCTGTTCTTCACCAACCGCGGCAAGGTCTACCGTCAGAAGGTCTACGAGCTGCCGGAGGCTTCGCGCACCGCGAAGGGCCGCGCGCTCGTCAACCTGCTGCCGCTGCGCGAGGGCGAGCGGGTCCAGTCCGTGCTCTCCACGCGCGACTTCAGCGAGGCGCCGTACCTCCTGTTCGCGACGCGCAGAGGCACGGTCAAGAAGACCGAGCTGCAGGCGTACAACACGCCGATCAAGGCCGACGGCATCATCGCGATCAAGATCCGCGAGGACGACGAGCTGGTCGCGGTGCGCCGTGTCGACGTCGGCGACGAGGTGATCATCGTCTCGCGCGCCGGCCTCACCGTCCGCTTCACCGAGGACGACGCCCGCGCGATGGGCCGCGACACCAGCGGCGTGCGCGGCATGGACGTCGGCAACGGCGAGGTGATCGCGATGGACATCGCGCGCGACGACCAGGACCTGCTCGTCGTGACCGAGAACGGCTACGGCAAGCGCACGAGAATCGACCAGTACCGCAAGACCTCGCGCGGGGCCAAGGGCGTCAGAACGATCAGGCTGACCGAGGCCAAGGGCGGCCTCGCCGGCGCGCTCGTCGTGCGCGAGCACCAGGAGCTGGTCTTCATCTCGCAGGACGGCATGGTCCAGCGGACCGGCGTGCGCGGGATCAGCCAGCAGGGCCGTGCCGCGACCGGCGTGCGCGTGATGAACGTCCGCGACGACGACAGCGTCCGCGCGATCGCGCTCGTGGTCGAGTCCGACAGCGGCGAGAGCGCCGAGGCGCTCGAGCTGGAGCTGGACGCCGTCGAGGCGGCCGGTGTCGAGGGCGGCGTCGTCGCGCTCGGCGAGGACGGGGCGGTCCCGACGCCGGAGCCCGGCGACGACGCGCCGGCAGAGGCCGATGGCGCGCCCTCCGAGGACGGCGACGAGGGCGAGGTCTGATCGAAGACGTTCAGACCGTCGGACCGGTCCGCTACTCTGGTGAGACCAGAGAAAGGAGGTGGTCCGAAGTTGTCTGACAGTTTTTGCGGGACCCTGGAGGTGTCCGGCCACTAGGTCGGATGGCTGACCCCGCCTAGCGGAGTCCACACCGAGACACCGCTTCGACCGATGCCAGAGCTGGTCCCACTGGCCCTGACACATCCAGTCGGTCGAAGTCCTTGTTTAGCCACATAGATGTACGCGAAGGGCGCTCCTCGGTGGGCGCCCTTCGTGTTTCTGTGCTCGGCTGGCGCCGAGCATTGCGAGCTCCACGTCGGCGGGCGACAGGCCCGGCGAGAGCGGGAACTCACGGGGGGCGAGAACCGCATGGGAGGCGAGTCCCCGCGGACGCGGTTGGGCGCGCTGCCGTGGAACTCGCAATCGTTCGTTAGAACGACAGGTACTGCTGCCAGGCCCGCGGGATCGTCGGGCTGGCGACCTGGATGAAGACGTTCGGGCCCGGCGTGCGCGGTGTGTGCTTCGGGATCATGCCGGCCTGGTTGGGCAGCGAGTCGCCCTTGCGGCGGTTGCAGGGGGCGCAGGAGGCGACGATGTTGTCCCACGTCGAGCCGCCGCCCTTGGAGCGGGGGATCACGTGGTCGACTGTCAGGTTGCCGCGCGAGCCGCAGTACTGGCAGGTCCAGTCGTCGCGGGCGAAGACCGCCCTACGGGTGATCTTGCGACGGTGCGTGTCGCGCGGGACGCGCACGTAGGAGACGAGGCGGATCACCATCGGCCTCTGCACGGTCGAGCTGCCCGAGTGCAGGTGGTACTCACCGTGCTCGAGCATCTCCGCCTTCTCCTTCAACAGGAGCACGACGGCGCGGCGAACCGTGCAGACGTTGATCGGTTCAAACGTCGCGTTGAGAACGAGCACCCGGCCACCGTCACGCCCGCGTCGCTGGTGCTCCAGTGGCGACGCGGACTCGGATTGCGCTGGTGGTACCAAGGTGGCCATAACCGCCACAGCAGTGTAGCGAGGCGCGCCGCACGACTTGTGAACAACGCTTGGGCGGTCGGTGCGCTCAGGTCGCCGCGGGGAAGGAGCCGAGCACGCGCAGATGCTCGACGTGACCGCGCAGCGCGGCCAGCGCCTCCGCGACCGGCCCGTCGCCGTCGCGACCCTCCAGATCGAGGAAGAACATGTAGCGGCCGAGTCCCTGCTTGCGCGGTCGCGACTCGATCCGCGTCAGGTTGACGCCGCGGAAGGCGAACTCCGAGAGGCAGCGCACGAGCCAGCCCGGCGCCTCCGCGCCGACCCCCCAGAAGACGATCGCGGTCTTCCACGGGCCGTGCTCGCCGGTCGGCGTGCCGGCCGCCGCCAGCCACACGAAGCGCGTCTCGTTGCCGGCGACGTCGTCGACGCCGGCGCGCAGGATCTCGCAGCCGTACTGCTCGGCGGCGACTCTGCTGCCGAGCGCGGCGGCGTGCTCGCCCAGCTCGCCCTCGGCGACGGCGCGCACGGCGTCGGCCGTCGAGCTGGTCGCCAGCACGCGCGCCTGCGGCAGGCGCGTGCGCAGGAAGTGCGCGCACTGGCCGTTGGCCTGCGGATGCGAGAGGACCGTCTCGATCGCCGACAGCTCCAGCGGCGTGCGCGCGATCAGGCAGGTGTGGATCGCATGCACGTACTCGCCGGCGATCGTGACCTCGTCGGCATCGACGGCGAGCGCGTCGAGGGTCGCGTTGACCGAGCCCTCGATCGCGTTCTCGATCGGCACGAGCGCGCGCTCGACGGTGCCGTCCTGCACCGCCATCACGCAGTCGTGGATCGTCGGCAGCGGCACCTGCTCATGCGCCTCGCCCGCGAGCGCGTTCAGCAGCGCCTCGTGTGAGTTGGTCCCCTCGGGACCGAGATAGCCGACGCGCATGCGCCGAGCCTAGTGGGTTTCGCGCGGCTCCAGTGCGAGCCGCACGGCCTCGTCCTCCTCCGGCGACAGCTGCAGCTCGCCTCTGCCGCCGTTGACCTGCTTCGCGTACAGCCGCGCGGCGTCGCGGTGCATGATCGACGACAGCACGACGCCGTTTCTGCCCGCGTCGAGCAGCGCGATCGAGGTCGACTGGTGGCCGGTCATCTCGCCGTAGGCGTCGTAGCGCACGAGCGCGGAGTGCGAGATCGCGCCATCGAGGCGCAGCTCCGCTCTGTCCATGCGCGTGTGCAGGCGGGCCGCCGCGTCCTCGACGAAGGCGTGCAGCGCGCGGTACTCGACCTCGAGCGCGGCGGCATGCTCGACGAGGTCGGTCGTCGCGCCATCCTCACCGAGCAGCACGCGCTGGTCGCGGCGCAGGCGACGCAGCGTCACCGCCAGCGCGACCGCCACCGCGAGCGACACGATCGCCAGCGAGCAGCCGGCGATCGCGACGATCCCCGTCGTGCTCGTCAGCTCGTCCATCCGCGCGGTGACCTCACTCGAACAGGGCGGAGTACGTCTGGCTGTTGTTGTCCAGCCCCTCCTCGCCCGGAACCGGCTCGATCGTCACTCTGATGTTCGCGACGCCGCCGGTCGGGGGCGGCTCTCTGAACGCGACGCTCGCGGTCGCCGCCTCGCCGGCGGTGGTGGTCGCGACGACCGTCTCGGCGCTGATCGGCGAGCCGCCGCCGCCCGAGATCTCGACGACGACTCTGACGTTCTGCTCGTCGTGCTCGCCGCCGTTGGTGAAGCTGACGTCGAAGGTCGGCGGCGGGTCGGCCGGCAGCGTCGCCGAGCCGCCCGGCTCCAGCGTCGTGCCGCCGACGCTGACGGAGTCGATCTGGTGGCCGTGAAGGCCCGGGGCCGGTCTGCCGCTGTCGTCGGCGCTGGCGCTGCTGGTGCCGAGCGCTCTCGCGACGTTGGCCGGGTCCATCCAGCCGATGTTCGGGAGGAAGTCCGAGTACGGCAGCACGGTCTCGCCCGTCTCGCCGCTGTAGGTCGCGGGAATCCCCGCATCCTCCAGCGCCTGCTTGACGTACGGCGCGACGCGCTGCGAGTAGACGACGTCGGAGGCGTTGAACGCCTGCATCTGGCCGGCGATCAGGTCGAGCGCCGTCTGCGCCGAGGCGGAGGTGCCGATCGCCTGCTGGATTCTGTCGGCGATCACCCTCACGCCGTCCTCGCGCAGCGACAGCAGCAGCTCGAGGTTGTGCTGCGCGTCGGCGACCTGGTCGGGCGCGTCGAGCGCGCGGGCGCTGTCGAGCTGTCTCTCGGCGACGGCGCGCAGCTGCGCGATCGTCTCCGTGACCTGCTCGCCTCTCTGCCCCGCGGCGCCTGTCAGCGCGGCGAACAGCGGCGTGCTGACATCGCTTCTGGACTGCTGCATCAAACTGGTCACTTCGCGGTTGTAGTCCTTGAGCGCCTGCTCACGACCGCTGTTGACGCAACCGCGGACGAGGACGACCATCAACACGAGCACGACGACGACCGCTCCGGCAGCGACCAGTCGACGGACCAGCATCGTCTGGTCGTCGGCAGCAGGGGGGCGGCGGCCGCCGCCCCCGGACGGAGCGCGGCGCGGCCGTGGCGTTGTGCGCGGCTCGTCAGCCTCGTCGAAGAACGACAAAAATCATGCTCCTTGAGAAACCCGGAACGATCAGTATGACCGGCCAAGCGGCCGGACTTCGGGGATTCCTGCCCCCGCACGGGGTTCGACATGCGGGAGGGAGTGCCTGCAAAACGTGGAACACCGGAGAGTGAGCCGGACCGACGCACCCACCGCGCGCCTGGCCGGACACGGCGCGGAGCAGCTCGTGCTCGATCGCTACCGCCTGCTCGCGCAGCTCGGTTCCGGCGCCTTCGGGGTCGTCTGGCTGGCGCGCGACGAACGGCTGGGACGCGACGTCGCCGTCAAGGCGATCGCGCTCGACCACGCCTCCGGCCGCGCCGAGCAGGAGGCGCGCGCGGCGGCGCGGCTCGCCCATCCCGCGATCGTGACGCTGTACGAGGCCGGCAGCGAGGACGGCACGACCTACCTCGTCACCGAGCTGGTGCGCGGCGGCACGCTCGCCGACCTGCTGCGCGAGGGCGCGCTGTCGGACCGCGACGTCGCCGAGATCGGGATCGCGCTGCTGCAGGCGCTCGCGCACGCTCACGCGCAGGGCGTCGTGCATCGCGACGTGAAGCCGTCCAACGTGCTCGTGCCCGACGCGCCGCACGCCGGCGGGCCGCCGGCGAAGCTGACCGACTTCGGCGTCGCGCGGATCGTCGAGGGGGCCGGCGCCGAGGCGCTGACGCGCACCGGCGACGTCGTCGGCACGCTCGCGTACATGGCGCCCGAGCAGGCCGAGGGGAGAGAGGCCGGCGCGCCGGCCGACCTCTACGCCGCCGCGCTCGTGCTCTACGAGGCCTTCTCCGGTGTCAACCCGATCCGCGCCGGGACGGCCGTCGCGACTGCGCGCCGGCTCGGTGCGACGCTGCCGCCGCTGGAGCGCCAGCGGCGCGACCTGCCGCCCGAGCTGTGCGACGCGATCGACCGCGCGCTGCTGCCGCGCCCGCGTGAGCGCGGCACCGTCGCCCACCTGCATCGCGCGCTGACCGCCGCGCTCGAGCAGCTCGGCGACGAGCCCGGCACCGTGGAGGCTCCGCGCGTCGAGCGCTTCGCGACCGCCGTCACGCAGGTCGCCGAGCGCGGCCGGCACGGCTGGAGGCGCCGTTCGCGCGAGCAGGAGCTGGCCGACGTCGCCGCCGAGCTGGGCGCCGCCGCCGGCCCCTGGACCGTCCACGACCGCCGCGGCGCGCGGCCGGACGGCGCACCGCCGCCGCCCCCGCACGCCGAGCCGGTCGTCAGGGATCGCTGGTGGCGCCGCGGCCTGGCGCGCGCGGGCGCCGGCCCGGTCG